>JBBSCV010000062.1:0-14259 GCA_038249925.1 Burkholderiales bacterium | reverse complement strand
TCGGTGTCACGGTCGAGGCCGACGACGCGGTAATCGGCGGCCAGCATGCGACCTATCGATTGGCCGAGGTTGCCGGTGGCGCCGGTGATCAGGATCAGCGGCTTCAGTGCTGCGGCGCCCGGGGCTGCAGCACCGTGGTCGGGCGCAGAGAGCGACCGGCGCGACACCGCAGGCTCAGGACCGTTCGAACATCAAGCCCACGTTCTCGCTCGTCGGCGTGGTTGCCGTCGGCAAGTGGTTGGGCGGACGGAAGCCGACGTCCTCGCTGCGCAGCGCGGGGCGCGAGCCGGCGTCGGCGCCCGCGTCCCATTCGCTGACGTGGACGATGCGCACTTGAACAACCGCGAGATCAGGGTCGGTCGGGCCGCCAGAGAACCAGGCGTCGGCCGAACTGCTCCACAACGACTTCGCCTTGTCCTCACCGTCGACCACCCGCGCCGTGCCCGTGACCGAGATCCAGCAGGCGTCGCCTGCGGGCGTGTAGGCAATGTTGACCGAAGGCTCGGCGTCGATTTCGGCCACGGGGTCGCCTTTCCTGGACATGAAGAACCAGAGGCTGTCGTCGGCGTCGAGCGACTGGTTCTGCATCGTCATCGGCCGCGAATGCAGATGGCCGTTAGCGTGGCGGGTGGTGAACATCGCAAACTTGCAGTCCTTGATGTCGTTCCAAAGTGCCTGGCGGGAAGGATGCTGTGTGTGGTCTGTCATTGGAGGTCTCCGCTGTGAGGTGCCTCCCGGGCTTGGCCCGGGGATGTGCACCCACGAAGCCTCCGCCAATGCACTGCTGGCGTCTGTAGGACACGCAGCCTTTTGCCGAGCTTCGAAGCGGCCTCAGCCCGCCTGGTTCGTGCCAGCCATGAATCGCCTGTCGTCAACGTCGCTGAAGAAGGCAAAGCTTCCGCGGCCGCCTTTCTTCGCTTCATACATGGCCGCGTCCGCGTTGGCGATGAGCAGCCCTGCCTCGTGGCCGTCTTCCGGGAAGATGGCGATGCCGACGCTGGCCGATATGGCCGGCAACACCCCCAGACCCGGAGTGATCGATTCACCCGATTCACCCGGTTCAGCCAACGCCTGCAGCATCTTCGTGGCGATGAGGGCGGCATCGGCAGGGTGCGAGATTTCGGCCAGCAGCACCAGGAACTCGTCGCCGCCGTGACGGCTGACGGTGTCGGAGTCGCGCAGCACCGATTCCAGCCGGCGTGCGACCAGGCACAGCACCGCATCGCCAACGGCGTGGCCGAGTGTGTCGTTGATCTGCTTGAAGCCGTCCAGATCGACGAACAGCAACGCGCAACGCGCGCCGCGCCGACGAGACAAGGCGATCGCGCCTTCCATCCTGTCCAGCATCAACGCGCGATTCGGTGTGCCGGTGAGAACGTCGCGCTGCACCGTGCTCCTCAACTCCACGAGCTCGCCCACTGCCGATTCGGCCGCCTCCTCCGCATGAAGCGTAGAGAGGACCAGCGCCCCGTTCGCTTCGACAAGGCCCTTGACTTGCCCGTCGTCCGAACCTCGCTCGGCTGCTGCAAGTGCTTGTATCAGGCCCGTGACTTGCTGCCGAAGGGCTTCGACCTGCCCCCGCAGAAGTGCAATCTTCTGAGTCTGAGTTTCGGCGGCCGGCCGCTGCGGCGGGCTGTCCGCGTCGCGCATGCCATCCCGCCTGACCTGAACTTCAGGCGCGGGCAGCGAATGGTCGCTCGCCGCCGCAGGCCCGTCTTCATCGCGACCGTTTTCAGTCGGCCTGTCTTCATTCGGGCCGCTATCAGTCGACATCACAGAATCGATGATGCGCAGCAGCACCTCGGGGCTGGCAGGCTTGACCACATGATGGTCGTAGCCGGCCACGACCGCGCGTTGGCGATCGTTCTCGTTGCCGTACCCGGTCAGAGCCACCATCACGGGCCGCTGTGCGGGCCGGCGTTCCTTCACGCGAAGCGCCACTTCGTAGCCGTCCATGCCGGGCAGCCCGATGTCGCACAGCACGACCTGCGGATCGAGCCGATCCAACAGATCCAGCCCCGCCTGACCGTCTGGCGCCAATGCGACCTCGTGCCCTGACTGACGCAGCAGTTCGGCAAGGCTCTCACCAGCGTCGACGTTGTCCTCGATCAACAAGATGCGAGCCCGTGTGGGCGCCAGCAGCACGCCCGCACGCGGTGCGATCTCTGCTGCGCCGCGAAGGTCCAGGCGGGGCATCGTCACGACGAATTCGCTGCCCTTGCCGCTGCCTTCGCTGAAGACCTCCACGCTGCCCTGGTGCAGTTCGACCATGCTGCGCACGACCGTCAGCCCGATACCCAGGCCGCCCTGGTTTTGCGCCACCGCTCGGTCTTCCTGGGTAAAAAGCTCGAAGACATGGGGCAGGGCCTGGGCCGAGATGCCCATGCCGTTGTCGATGACGCGAATGACGACCCGTTCACCCATGCGCTCGGCGCGCAGGGTGATCGAGCCGCCGACCTGCGTGTACTTCGAAGCGTTCCGCAACAGGTTGCTGAACACCTGGGTCAGGCGCACTTCATCCCCGTCCACATGCAGCGGCACGGCAGGCAGTTCCAGCGTCAACTGCTGGGCGCGTTCCTTCACGAGCTCGTTGGTGGCTTCGACCGCCAGGTTGATGAACTCGGTGACCTCGGTGGGCCGCCGCTGCAAAGCCACCTTGCCCTGCGTCACGCGTGACACATCGAGCAGGTCGTCGAGCAGGCGCACCATCTGCTGAACCTGGCGCCGAATGATGTCCAGGACTGGCTGCGGAACGGAGCTGCCGCCCAGGCGAGCCAGAATTTCCACGGCATTGCGGATGGGGCCGAGCGGGTTGCGCAACTCGTGCGCCAGCATGGCCAGGAATTCATCCTGGCGGCGGCGCGCGATTTGCGCAGCTTCCCGCAATTCCTGCGCTTCGATCGTGGCCAGTATCAAGTGTTCATTGGCCTCGCGAAGCTCGTCGTTGTGCGTGTCGACCGCAGCGCTTCTGTCGCCCTCGACGCGTTGGGCTTCCTCGCGCACTTGCGCGTTGCCGGCCCAATCGCTGGCGACCTGTTCGCGCTCGCGCACTGCTGTCTCGCGAACGCCCAGCGCGTCACCGCGGCGGTCAAGGGCGGCCTCGCGCCCATCCAGCGCGCGAGCGTCCGTGCCCGGCCCGCGCCCCGGGTGGTGCAACTCGTCTTCGGAATTCACTCGGCCATGCCTAGCTGGAAGCGAAGGCCGACGCTGGTCGCGGATGACCGGTCAGCAACGCGTCTATTTCGGGCCGGGGCTCCCCAATGACATAGCCCGCGTCGTTGATTTCGTACAGCCGCAAGGCGTGGCTGTGCGGGCTGTTGCGCACCTTCACCACGGCCATCACGCGCTTGAGTTCGCCTTCCAATTCGACATACCGTTGCACGATGATGGCGTCGGTCAGGAAAGCCGAGCCGTAGGGGCTGAAGCGCAGGTCGTTGTAGCGGTCTTCCAGCTCTGACACCATCAGCACGGTGGCCCCCAAGGCCGTCAGCACCGCCACCATGCGGTGCAGCGACTCGCGGAAGTCTTCGCGGAAGGCCGGCGCCAGCGCCAGCTCGAAACCCGAGAGCGAATCGATGACGACCCGCGTGGCACCGGTGGCCGCGATCATCTCGGTCAGGGCGAAGAGCGTCTCGTCGATCGACAGGTCCAGCGCCCGCGTGTCGATCACGCCCACCTGGCCGCCTTCGATGAGCTCTACGAGGCGCGGGTTGCTCGACTGACCGGGTCCGATTTCGAAGGCGGCGACCACACCCTTCTCGCCGCAGCGTGCACCTTCGGCCAGAAAGGAAGTGGCCAGCAACGATTTGCCTGAACCCGAAGGCCCGGAGATCAGCAGCGAATAACCGGCGGGCAGGCCGCCGCCCATCATCTCGTCCAGCGCCGGTACACCCATCGAAAGCGCAGGCCGCCTGGCAGGCTTGGGGATGTGGGCGCCGCGTGTGTGGGCACCGACCGGCAGCGTGCGCGGAAACACCTGAATGCCGTCGTCGGTGATGCGGAAGGTGTGCAGCCCGGCAACAGTGGCCTGGCCCCGCATCTTCGCAACCTGAATCTTGCGCACCACCGAGTTGTGGGTGAGGCTCTGCTCGAGCATCAGGATGCCGTCGGCGATGGTGAACACCGGGCCCGCCTCGCTCTCGTTGAGGATGTATTCGCCGATCAGGAAGGTGGTGGCTTGCCAGCTCGTCATCAGGATGCCGAGGTGCTGCACGAAGCTCTGCAGCGCGCTCTGCTGCCCCTTGGCACCCGCGACATGGGTCACCGAGCGAAAGGAATCGACGAAGACGAAGGCAGGCTCGAAGCGCTCGACCTCTTGAACGATGCGCGCCAGCACATGGTCGAAGTCGCCGCTGAGCACTTCTTCGCCCAGGTTGATGAAGCGAATCGCCTCATCGAGCTTGGCCGTGTCGAAGAAGCTGTATTGCTGCTGGTAGCGCAACATCTTCAGCGCGGGTTCGCCCAGCACGGTGAAGAAGAGCGCCTTCCGCTGCGGGCTGGCCAGCGTGAACATCATCTGGTGGGCCAGCGTCGTCTTTCCCGAGCCCGGCTGTCCGGCAATGATGATGAAGGAAAACTCCGAGAGGCCGCCCCCCAGCAAAGGGTCGAGCCCGGGAACGCCGCTGGGCAGGCGCTGGATGGGGACCTTGTTCTGATTCATATCGGTTTCGTCTCGGAAGTCTTGGCCATGGGCGGGCGTGCCCACGCCTTGTGCAGCAAGCGGTCGGTCAAGGGCTCTCCGATCAAGGTAACCAGGAGATTGGCAAGAGCCATGAGGAGGGCCTGCGCTGCTGCCCGCGCCTGTGCAGGGTTTCGCGACACCAGGTCTCGATGCAGGTGCGCCAGCAGCTCAGCTGATTCCATCTCAAAGCCGGGTCGCTCGAACGAGGATTGCGCCAAATGAAGGCTGCGAAGGTACAGCGCGCGCAGGGCCAGCATGCCTATCAAGGGCTTGAGCTCTGCAAACAGCAAGCTCAACGCCCCGACGGTAGCGTTGGCTACGGCGCTGGAGTCAGCGCCGTAGTCGGTATCAGCCACCGCTGCCTCGCCCAGCGCGTCTTGGATCATCTGGCTTCGCGTTGTGATCCTCATTCGTCAGTATAGGCAGGCATGGGTGCTCAGGCGTGCTTCGCGGAATTGGGCGTCGCAGCATTCAGGGCAGCATGAATCGCCTCGTTCAGCTTCTCGAAGCCGAACGAGACATCGACCGGCCGGCCGTTCAGAAAGAAGCTGGGCGTGGCGTGAACCCCGCTGCGTTCACCGGCGCGGCGGTGTTCCTGGATTCTTTGGGTGTAGATGCGGTCGGCCATTTCGCCGTTGAAGCGGTTCATGTCCAGGCCGATGGATTGCGCATGCGCGGTCAAGGCTGGCAGGTCCAGCTGATGGGGCTGGCTGAACAGCAGGTGGTGCATGGGCCAGAACTCGCCCTGCGCGGCAGCCGCTTCGGCGGCTTCGGCCGCCAATTCAGCGTGCGGGTGCATCTCCATCAACGGGAAGTGGCGGTAGATGAAGCGCAGGCGCTTGCCGAAGCTTTCGACGAGGTGCTGCGTCAACGGCGCGGCCTGGCTGCAGGCGGGGCATTCGTAGTCACCGTACTCGACCAGGGTCAGCGCGGCGTCCGCGTCACCCAGCATGTGTTCGGCGGCGGTCAGCGCCGTTTCGTGCGCCCGGGCGTCGTTGGTGTTGATGGTGTCGTTCATGGTTCGCCTCTGCTCAGCGTCGCCTGCAGGCTGATTTCGGCCACGCTGGCCAGCGCCTTGGAAAGCGGGCAGTCGCGCTTGGCGGCCTGCGCGATTTCCTGGAACTGCGCCTCGTCGATGCCTGGCACGACGGCCTTCAGCGTGAGCGCAATGCGGTCGATGACGAAGCCTTCGCCCTGCGGGGTCAGGCGCACGCGGGCCTGGGTGTCCGCCGATTCTGTGCCGAACCCGGCCTTGTCGCACGCGAACGAGAACGCCATCGTGAAGCAGGCGGCATGCGCAGCGCCCAGAATCTCTTCGGGGTTGGTGCCGTGGCGGTCGTCCTCGAAGCGACTGGCAAAACCGTAGGGGTAGGCCTTCAGCGCCCCGGTTTCGGTGCTGATCTGCCCCTGGCCCTTCTTGCCCTGGCCTTCCCAATGCACGCTGGCGGATTTTTCGTTCATGGCGAACCCTTTCGGTTGAGTGACGGTTCAAGAGCTGTGGCACCGCGCGATCTCCAGGCGCGTCAACAGGCAAGGCAAATGCGCGAGCCTATGGCCCGCAGCCTGCGGCAGCAGTGGGGCGCCGTCTGTGCGCTAGGCAACATAGAAGAAGAGGCGCCGCCCGCCCGTTCGTGAGCGCCGTGTCGACTGTCGGTCAGGATTGGCTTTCAGGCTTCGCGCCCGCAGAACCCCGGGCACGCCGTTCGCCAAGCGGCTGTGATCAGGAGGAATGCATGTCCAAAGCTCGTGTCCCGGTCGCGGTTCTTGCAGCCACTTTGCTGGTCGCCACAGCGCTGTTCGCGCCGACAACCGCTCTGGCCGACGGTACGGACGACCTCGCCAGCCTCATCAACGCCCTCCGCGAGCAGCCGCAAGACTGTGCCGGAGCCACGGCAACGCCGCCCCAGCCGTTGGCGCCATCGCCGGAACTGGCACGTGCAAATCCCCCGGCGCATGGAGGCGACCTGGGTCGGGCGCTGGTCGCAGCGGGCTACCGGGCGGCGACCGCGACGACCATCACCCTGTCTGGCGCCAGTGGGGCGCAGCGTGCCGCAGCGCTTCTGCGCAGCAATTACTGCAGCAGCCTGCGCGACCGCCGGTTCTCGGAAATCGGCATTGCGCACAGGGGCGACACATGGCGCATCAACCTCGCCCAGCCGCTGCTTCCGGCGAGCCTGGGCGACTGGCGCGAAGCCGCGGCGTCGGTGCTGCAGCTCACGAACGAGGCGCGGGCGAAGCCGCGGCAGTGCGGCGACCGGCATTTCGAAGCCACCACCCCGCTGGCATGGAATGACGCCTTGGCCGCCGCTGCGCTGGTGCACAGCAAGGACATGGCGAAGAACGACTATTTCAGCCACGCCGACCCGGCTGGCGACACGTCCGCACAGCGCGCGACGAAGCAGGGCTACGCTTGGCAGATGGTCAGCGAAAACATCGCCGCCGGTCTGGCATCGCCCAAGCAGGTGGTGGCCGGCTGGCTGGCCAGCCCCGGCCACTGCGCCAACATCATGTCCGCCGACAGCGCAGAGATGGGTGCCGCCTATGCCACTGAGACGCGCAGTGCCATGGGCATCTACTGGACGCAGGTCTTCGGCCGCCAGCGCAAGCCTTGACGGGTGCTGCGCGCCATTGCGCAACCCCTTCCTGGATCTCGTAGTCCGGGCTCGCGACCGAATTCGCACAGCCGATGCGGGCTTGATGCGGACTCGAAGGGGGTCGACGCAAACCTGAGAGGCTGCTTCGCAAAGCGAGCCATCGCAACTCGATGACGAGACTGGAGTCGACCATCCAGCCGCCCCGCGTGCGCCATCGAACAGACCGGCCGGCGCGCTGCGCGCAGGCTGTCCGCTCGAAACAGGTTTGCCTGCTGGGCGCGAGAAGCGCGCCTTGCCCTCCAAAGCCTGTCCATCCTCTTCTTTGGCTTCACGGCCAACCAGAGCTACGAATATGCAAGGACGACGACACCATGGCCTACCAAAGCATCAACCCCAACACCGGCGAACTGCTCAAGAGCTTCGAGCACATGAGCCCTGCGCAGCTTGAGAAGGCGCTTGCCGCCGCTGACACCTGCTTCAAGACCTGGAAGAACAAGAGCTACGCCGAGCGCGCGCTGGTGGTCAACAAGGCGGCCGACCTGATGCGCGCGCATGTCGACGACTTTGCCAAGCTGGAAACGCTGGAGATGGGCAAACGCATCGACGAGGCGCGCGCCGAGGTGAAGTACAGCGCCGACATCCTGTCCTACTACGCACAGCACGCCGAGGCTTTTCTTGCGCCGACGAAGCTGCATCCCAAGACTGGCGAGGCGCATATGGAGAGCTCGCCCCTGGGAGCGCTGTACTGTGTCGAGCCTTGGAACTTTCCGTACTACCAGCTGGCCCGTGTGGCCGGCGCACAGCTGATGGCCGGCAATGTGCTCGTGGTCAAGCATGCCGGGTGTGTGCCGCAGTGCGCCATCGCGTTCGAGAAGTTGCTGCACGATGCCGGTGCGCCCGCCGGCCTGTACACCAACTTGCTGATTTCGTATGAGCAGTCCGACCGCGTGATCGACGACCCGCGCATCAAGGGCGTGGCGTTGACGGGCAGCCTGGAAGCGGGCCGCACTGTGGCTGCGCGTGCCGGCCAGAACCTGAAGAAGTCGACGATGGAACTCGGTGGCAGCGACCCCTTCATCGTGCTGGAGGACGCCGACCTGGAAAAGACGATTCCGTGGGCCGTCTGGGGCCGCATGTACAACGCAGGGCAGACGTGTTGCGCTGCCAAGCGCTTCATCGTGCTGGACAAGGTGGCCGACACCTTCCTCGCGAAGTTCAAGACCGCGCTGGAAGCGCTGAAGCCGGGCGACCCGATGCTCGAAACGACGACGCTCGGGCCGCTGTCGACAGAGGCTGCGCTGCTCAAGTTGCTGGCGCAGGTGGACGCCGCCGTGAAGAGCGGTGCCCGGCTGCTGATGGGCGGCAAGCGCATCGAGCGCCCCGGCTCGTTCATGCAGACCACGATCCTCACCGACATCCAACCCGACAACCCCGCGTTCCGCGACGAATTCTTCGGTCCGGTGGTGTCGTTCTACCGTGTGAAGAACGAGGAAGAAGCCATCGCGTTGGCCAACGATTCCGACTTCGGGCTCGGCGGTTCGGTGTGGACCAAGGACGAAGCGCGCGGCAGACGCATCGCCAGCCGCATCGACACCGGCATGATGTTCGTCAACAACATCGATTGGGCCGACGCCGAACTGCCTTTCGGCGGCATCAAGCATTCAGGCTACGGCCGTGAACTCGGCAACCTGGGCATCCAGGAGTTCGTCAACAAGAAGCTGGTGCGCACCGGGCAAATCGCCGCGCCCGCTTGAAACCAAGGACACGCGATGAATTCCACAGCCAACAACGACTCTGGCAACCAACCCCGGGACACCGAAGCGCCGGTCTGGTTCATCACCGGCTGCTCGACGGGCTTCGGCCGTGAGCTTGCCAAACAGGCCATAGCCCACGGCCACCGCACCGTCGTCACCGCACGCGACCCGTCAGAGCTGAAGGGCTACGGCGGCGCCGACAAGGTGCTGGTGCTCGAACTCGATGTCACGCAGCCTGAACAGGTAGAGGCAGCGATCAAGGCCACCATCGACCGCTTCGGCCGCATCGACGTGCTCGTCAACAACGCCGGCATCGGCTACTTTGCGGCGGTCGAAGAGAGCGAAGAGGACGAAGTGCGCAAGATGTTCGACGTCAACGTCTTCGGCACCGGCCGCATGATCTGGGCCGTTTTGCCCGGCATGCGCAAGCAGCGCTCGGGCTGCATCGTCAACATGTCGTCGCTGGCCGGGCTGCGCGGCTTTCCTGCAATGGGCTACTACAACGCCACCAAGTTCGCCGTCGAAGGCCTGTCTGCCGCCTTGCGGCAAGAGGTCGAGCCGCTGGGCCTGCGGGTGATGGTGGTGGAGCCCAGCGGCTTCCGCACCGACTGGGCCGGCCGCTCGGCCGACGAAAGCGAGAACCAGATCGAAGATTACGAAGCCACCGCCGGCAAGGTGCGGGCGATGATTCGCAAATCGTCCGGCCAGGAGCCGGGCGACCCGGTGCGTGCCGCCAAGGCCATCGTCGAAGCGGTGTCGTCGGGCAAGGCGCCGCACCATCTGCTGCTGGGCAACGATGCCTTCGACGGTGCGATGGCCAGGCTGGACCACTTGCGCGAAGACTTCGCTGCCTGCGAAGCGGTGGCGCGCGCGGCTGATTTCCCGAAGCAGAAAGCCGGCGCGCACGCCTGAACGGGGTTGGTGATGTTCAACTGCAGCGTGGCCCTGCTGACCACCGCGCAGATGGCGCAAGCGGACCGTCTGACGGTCGCGTCGGCCATCAGCGGCACCGCATTGATGGAGAACGCCGGGCGTCGGGTGGCGCAGGCCCTCATGGCGCGGTGGAGCCGGCGGCAGGTGCTGGTCTTGTGCGGCCCGGGCAACAACGGCGGCGACGGCTTCGTGGTTGCACGGCGCCTGGCTGAAGCCGAATGGCCGGTGCGCGTGGCCTTGCTGGTGCCCTTGAGTGAACTGCACGGCGAAGCGGCGCACCACGCAGCTTTGTGGCGCGGGCCGGTCGAAGCCTTGACGCCGGCTGCGCTGGACGGTGCCGAATTGGTCGTAGACGCCATCTTAGGCGCTGGCCTGAGCCGGCCCCTGGAAGGCGCCGCTGCGCAGACGCTGGCTGCAGCCGCTGCCAGGCCACTGACCATCGTCGCCATCGACGTGCCCAGCGGCTTGATGGGCGACACCGGTGCCAATGTCGGCGCCGTGGCCGCCGCACTCACCGTCACCTTCTTTCGCAAGAAGCCTGGCCACTTGCTGCAGCCCGGCCGCAGCCTGTGCGGGGAAATCGTTGTGGCGGACATCGGCACACCGGCTTCGGTATTCGAAGAGATTCGGCCCGACGCCTTCGAAAACGACCCGCTGCTCTGGGCCCATGCGCTGCCCGTGTTGCAGGCAGATGACCACAAGTACACGCGCGGTCACGCGTTGGTGTGGGGCGGTTGGCCCGCCACCGGCGCAGCGCGCATGGCGGCGCGCGCGGCGGCGCGGGTGGGCGCGGGCCTGACCACCGTGGCGGTAGACATGACCCTGGGCGGCGCCGCGCTGCAGGTGTATGCCGCAGCGCTGACCAGCATCATGGTCAGCCCGGTCACGCAGCCGGCAGAACTGGAAAAGCTGCTGGGCGACAGCCGAATCACCGCGATGCTGATCGGCCCCGGCGCAGGCACCGGGCCTGAGACCCGTGCGCGGGTGCTGGCCATGCTGCAGACAGGCAAGACGGGCAGGGCAACCGTGCTCGATGCCGATGCACTGACAGCCTTCCAGGACGAGCCTGCGTCGCTGTTCCACGCCATTCAAGGCGCCTGCGTGTTGACCCCGCACGAAGGCGAATTCAGCCGTCTTTTCGACGGCGTGGTGCTCACGGTGAACGGCGTGCGCAGCGACAAGCTGAGCCGCGCCCGCGCTGCGGCCAGTGCCAGCGGTTGCATCGTCGTGCTGAAGGGCAGCGACACGGTCGTCGCCGCACCCGACGGCCGCGCCATCATCAATGCCAACGCACCACCGACCCTGGCCACTGCGGGTGCGGGCGATGTGCTGGCCGGCATGGTGCTGGGCTTGTTGGCGCAGGGGATGGAGCCCTTCCTGGCAGCCGCCGCTGCCGTCTGGCTGCACGGTGCAGCAGCGGCCCATTTCGGCCCGGGCTTGCTGGCCGAAGATCTGCCTGATCGGCTGCCTGCCGTCTTTCGCAGGCTGGCGCTGCTGCGTGCGAAAGGCGACAGACGCAACGCGCCGCCAATGCAACCATGACGCAATGGAACATCTCAGCCTGCACAAATCTCGCCGCCCGGCATTGGCGCTGGGCGCCGCAGCCGTGGCAATGTTTGCGTTGACCCTGGTTGCGATGCCCAGCCACGCCACGGAAGAGCCGGATTTTCAGGTCGTTCGCGAGCTCGAAGGCGGCATCGAATTGCGCCAGTACGCGGGCTATGCCGTGGCAGAGGTCGTGGTGCCGGGCCCGTCGGGCGAAGCCGGGAATCAGGCCTTTCCGATTCTGGCGGGCTACATCTTCGGCAAGAACAAGGGCGAGCGAAAGTTCGCGATGACGGCGCCGGTCACGCAGACGGCTGCGCCTGCGAAACTGGAGATGACGGCGCCGGTGACGCAGACGGCCGCGCCTGGCGGCTTTCTCGTGCAATTCGTGTTGCCCAAGGGCGTCACCGTGGCCAGCGCGCCAGAACCGCTGGACGCCCGCGTTCAATTGCGCGAGGTGGAAGCGAAGCAGGTCGCCGTCATCCGCTTCTCGGGTTTCTGGTCGACGTCGAATTACGAGAAACACCTGGCCACGCTGCAAGAAGCCTTGCGCGCTGCCGATCTGGCGTGGACCGGGGAGCCCGTCTATTCGCGCTACGACGCGCCGTTCACGCCCTGGTTCATGCGCCGCAACGAGATCTGGCTGCATCTGGCGCCAGCCCGCTGAGCGTTCAGTCGCCTTCGCCCAGCGCGTGCTGTTCGCTCGCCGCGCTGGGGGCCAGCACCAGCTCGGTCAGCAACGGGAAGTGGTCTGACCCGATGGACGGCAGTCGGCGGATGCTGCGCAACTTGAAGTGGTCGCTGTGGAAGATGTGGTCCAGCGGCCAGCGCAGGAACCAGTGCCCGGCATGAAAGGTGTTGAACATGCCGCGGCCGACGCGTGGGTCCAGCAGGTGGCTGAGCTTGCGGAACTGGCGCGTCGTGCGCGACCACGCCACGTCGTTGAGGTCACCGGTGACGATGACGGGCGCCGTGGCACCCGCCACGCGGCGTGCCACCGTCAGCAGTTCGACATCACGCTCGGTCGAAGCGTCTTTTTCCGTGGGCGATGGCGGCGTGGGGTGCACGAAGTGCGCCTGCACGCGCTGCCCGCTGGGCATGCGAATGCCCGTGTGCATCGAAGGCACGTCGTGCTGAACGAGAAATTCGACGCGGCTGTCTTCCAGCGGCAGGCGCGCATACACATGCATGCCGTAGCGGTTGTCCAGCGGGCATTGAATGGTGAAGGGATAGTCCGCCTTCAAGGTGTCGAGCTGCCGCTGCCACCAGTCGTTCGACTCCAGCGTCACCAGCACATGCGGCCGGTGCGCGGCCACCAGCTGCAGCAGGGCCGGCGCATTGCGGTTGGACATCAGCACGTTGGACACCAACACGCGCAGCACGTCGCCACTGTCTGCAGATGCCGCGGTTTTCACTTCAAGCGGGAACAAGCGGGTGTAGGGCGTGATCCACCACGCGTGATACAGAAGACAGCCGGCCGCAGCCACGGGCACGAGCCACGCCGCCCACCCGCCGTCGAAAGCCACCCAGAGATCGACCGCCAGCAATGCCGCGGCCATGGCGAACAGCTGCAGGCGCGGGAAGTCCAGCGCGCGCACCCACCAGATCTTGCTGTGCGACAGCGGCATCAGGGTCAACAGCAGCAACGCAGCCGTCGCAACGGCGGTGTAGGGGTTCATGGCGTGGAGCGGGCCTTCGAGCGTGAATTCGGTGACGACCATAACCTGGGGGCCTGGATGATGGGTTTCGCCGTCAGCCGCGGGCGCTTCGCAGTCGGCAAGCATTTCCCAGCCGAAGCAAAGGGGAGTCGACAGTGACACCGCAGTCGTCGGGCTTCAATGGGCTGGCCTTGCTGGCCTTGCTGGCGATCTTGGCTGCCGTATCGACGCACGGACGACTCTGGCAGATTCCGGACCGACACAACCCCTGGGCGCCACTGCGCATCGACGAGGTGCCTGGCTGGCTGACCCGCTACAAGCTCGCGCGGCTGGACGACGCGCCAGCGGCTTGCCTGACTGCACTTGCACAGGCCACGATGCGATACACGCCGGTCGCTGACCGTACCGTCGGGCCGGGTTGCGGCTTCGACAACGCGGTGCGCATCGAGCGCACGTCGGTGCAGGTGGGCGAGCCTTTTACCTTGTCGTGCCCGGCGGCGGTGTCGTTGGCGCTGTGGGAACGCCATGCGCTGCAGCCGGCGGCGAAGTCGATCTTGGGCAGCAACGTGCGCCGCATCGAACACTACGGCAGCTTCGCTTGCCGCAACGTCTATGGGCGCGAAGGCGGAAGCCGCAGCCAGCACGCCACGGCCGACGCATTGGATGTGGCTGGCTTCGTGCTGGAAGACGGCCGGCGCATCACGGTCGCTGCGCACTGGCGCGCTGACGATGAGCGCGCGGCTTTCCTGCGCAGCATCCACAACCAGGCCTGCGGCTTCTTCGACAGCGTCTTCGGGCCCGAGTACAACGTCGCGCATGCCGACCACCTGCACCTGGACCGCGGGCCCCACCGCCTGTGTCGTTGAGCCGCAGCCCGCTTCGCTGGTCTACTCTTTCGGCGCGCGGGGGTCCAGCAGGTCTTGGCCGCCTGGGGCGCGCGGTTCGTCCTGAATCTGCTCGCTGACGTCGCTGATGGCTCGGGTGTCCACCATGGACTGCGTGGCGGCGAGTCGCGGCCCAGGGGCGGGCTGCGGTGGCTCGGCAGCCGTGCGCTCGGTGATCTGCACGCGGTAGATCGGCTCGGGCATGTCCAT
>JBBSCV010000061.1:0-14275 GCA_038249925.1 Burkholderiales bacterium | reverse complement strand
GCAAGTGGCGAACAAGGACGCCGGCGACGAAGAGGCGATGTTCTTCGACGCCGACTTCATCCGCGCACTGGAATACGGCATGCCGCCGGCCGGTGGCTGCGGTATCGGCATCGACCGGCTGATGATGCTGATCACCGACAGCCCGAGCATTCGCGATGTGATTCTCTTTCCGGCCTTGCGCCGGGAATCGACATGAACCCGGCCTTGCGCCGCGAGGGCTGAAGAGGAGCCAGTGGCCATGGCAGCGGCAGAGCGCCCCGGCAGCTTGTCAGCGGTGCAAATCGCGCTGTGGCAGGAACTGACACGCGCGCAGCACGACAAGCACCACGAGTGGCGCACGCCGGTGCTGGCCACGGTGGACGGCGACGCGGCTGACGCGCGAACCGTGGTGCTGCGCGAGGTGAGCGCAGAAGACGCGACGCTGACGATCTTCAGCGATGCCCGCGCCGGCAAGCTGGCCCAGCTGCAGGCCCACCCGGTGGGCACGCTGGTGATGTGGTCCAAGCGGCTGTCGTGGCAGCTGCGGCTGCGGGTGGAACTGTCGGCACAGACCGAGGGCCTGGCCGTGGCCTCGCGCTGGGCGCGCCTGAAACTTTCGCCAGCGGCGCAGGACTATCTGTCGCCGCTGGCGCCCGGGCGCGCCCTGGACGGACACCCGGACGTGAAAGTGCCCCCAGACAGCGCCGCGCCAGCGGTCGAAAGGGGGCACTTCGCGCTGCTTCAGGCCCGGGTGCTGTCAGCCGATTGGCTGGAGCTGCACCGCGAGGGGCACCGGCGGGCGCGCTTCGATGATGAAGGCGCGCGCTGGTTGACCCCCTGATGGTTTGACAGCTCGAGGGCGGGACGTTCGATCAGCGGTTGACGCCGCGCCGGGCGACGATGATCGGCGTGTCGCCACTGGTTTCCACCAGGCTGGCGTAGAAGAACGGGCCCACCGGCTCGCCCGTCACGTTTGGCAGGAAGGGCACGTTCTTCATCGCTGCCAGCATCTCGGCGCGCACTTCGTCGCGGGTGCGCACCGACTTGGCCGTGGCCAGCGGGTTGTAGTCGTTGCTCGAGGTGTCGACAGTCGCGGCGAGGCGCTCGCCGCGCACGACGACCTGCGGCAGCCGGGTCACGCGCTGGGTAGGCTTGCTGCCCTTGTACGACGGCACCATCTCGGTCTGGCCGCTGCTGATGAAGTCGTAATCGGCACCCTCACTGGCGTGGGCGGCAGCGGCAGAAGCCAGGGCCAGGGCAACGACGGCGGGATAGACGAAAAATTGAAGCTTGCTCATGATCATTCCTTGAAAGCATCCGAAAGGGTTGTGGGACCGGCTTCGGTGGATGCGTGACCGGGGTCGTCCTTGGGTATGAAATGTAGGTACATACCCGAGGATTGAAAACCGGACGTTCACGAATGCATCATTCTGGTTTCAGGAACTATTTGCTCAACGACGGGGGAAAACCGGTGCCCGCTTTTCGATGAAGGCCTGCATGCCTTCCAGCTGGTCGGCGGTGCCGAAGAGGCTGTGGAAGACGTGACGCTCGTGGCTCACGCCGTCCGCCAAGCCGGTCTCGAAAGCGCGGTTCACGCAGGCCTTGGCCAGCACCACGCTGGGGCCGCCCAGGGCGCAAATAAGCTCGCCCGCGGCCAGGGCCTCGGCCAGCAGCTTGTCGGCTGGCACCACGCGGCTCACGAGGCCGGCGCGTTCAGCCTCGGTGGCGTCCATGGTGCGGCCGGTCAGCACCATGTCCATGGCCTTGGCCTTGCCAACGGCGCGCGGCAGGCGCTGCGTGCCGCCGGCTCCGGGAATGGTGCCGAGCTTGATCTCGGGTTGGCCGAACTTGGCGTTCTCGGCGGCGATGATGAAGTCGCACATCATCGCCAGTTCGCAGCCGCCGCCCAGCGCGAAGCCGGCCACCGCGGCGATGACCGGCTTGCGCACGTTGCGCACGCTTTCCCAGTTGCGCGTGACGAACTGCTGCTGATGCGCCTGGACGAAGCTCTTGGTCGCCATGGCGGTGATGTCGGCGCCGGCAGCAAAGGCTTTCTCGTTGCCGGTGATGACGATGCAGCCGATGCCGTCGTCGGCGTCGAAGGCCTGCAGCGCTGCGCCCAGCTCGTCCATCAGCGCGTCGTTGAGTGCGTTGTACTGGCGCGGGCGGTTCAAGGTGATCAACCCCACCTGGCGTTCGCCTGGGCCATGGCGCGTGGTGAGGATCAGGGCTTCGGACATCGGTCGGTCTCCTGGCAGGATGGTGGTGGCTGAAGGGCGGTAAGAACTGGCAATGCACGGCTATTCTGAGCGGCCGCGCGGTCAGCGGGCGTTAAGCTTCGACGCCTTCAACAGCCGGCCGCACACGCGCCAGCCTTCTGCGCATGCCCACACTGTTCCGTAAGACTGCCAAGGGTCAGACCGAGATCGAGACCCGGGCACACAGGCTCACGCCGAGGCTGCGCGGGCTGTTGATCATGGTCGATGGCAAACGTGATCTGGCAGCGCTTTCCGCGCTCATGCCGCAGCAGGCCGACGTGCTGCTGCAGGAGCTGACAGCGCAGGGTTTCATCGAGGTCGTCGAGAGCGCGCTCGCGCCAGCGGCGTTGCCGGCAGCCGCTGCGCCGGTTGCCAAGGCCGTTGCCAGGACCGCCGCACCCAGCTCACCCACGGCTGACTTCGAGAAGCTGCGCCGCGACGCCGTGCGCGCCTTGACCGACGCGGTGGGGCCGGCCGCCGAAACGGTGGCCATTCGCATGGAGAAGGCCAAATCCCTGGAAGAACTGCAGCCGCTGCTCGCACAGGCCGCGCAGGTGCTGGCCAACATGCGCGGCCGCGCCGCAGCCGACGCTTATACGGCACGGTTTCTGGCGCGCTGAATTCGCAGCGGAACGCGGCCGGCCAGCGCGACAGCGAAGGCGGTCGCAGGGGCACGGGCAAGCGCAGACAAGCGCAGACAGGCGCAGGCAAGAGCGGCAGTTACGTTCGGGCCGTGAATCCGCCACGATCACCGCCTAAACTCAGTGGATGCTCATTCTGATTTTGGCCATGGCAGTGTCGATAGGCGCGACGCTGCTGATCATCCGCTCGGCCAGAGCGCACGGTCATTTGTCCGCGGATCATGACTTTTCCGGCCCACAAAAATTTCACGCCAAGGCCGTGCCGCGCATCGGCGGCCTGGGTATCGTCGTCGGCCTCGTTTCGGCTGCAATCTTTCTGAGCTTCAACGACGCGCCCGCCGCCCGTCTGGCAGGCCTGCTGCTCATCTGTGGGCTGCCTGCATTCGCCGCCGGCCTGGTCGAAGACCTGACCAAGCGCGTAAGCCCGAAGATCAGGCTGGTGGCGGTGGCGGCATCAGCCCTGCTTGCCATCTTGCTGATGGATGCGGCGGTCACGCGCACGGGCATACCAGGGCTGGACACCCTCTTGACCTGGCCCGCAGCGGCTGCGCTGCTCACCGTTTTCGGCGTGGTCGGCTTCGCCAATTCGATCAACATCATCGACGGCTTCAACGGTTTGGCGTCGATGTGCGTCGTCATCATGTTGGGGGCCATTTGTTACGTGGCTTTCCAATCAGGCGACCTTTTGATCGCCACCATTGCGCTGGCGGGAATCGGAGCCGTCCTTGGCTTCTTCATGTGGAACTTTCCGGCCGGCCTGATTTTTTTGGGTGATGGCGGCGCCTACTTTCTGGGCTTTTTCGTCGCCGAAGTTTCCATACTCCTGCTGGCACGAAACCCGGATGACGTTTCGCCCCTGTTTCCGCTGCTCGTCTGCATCTACCCGGTCTTCGAAACACTCTTTTCCATTTATCGCCGGCGTTTCCTGCGCGCTGTGCCGCCAACGATGCCCGACGGCATCCATCTGCACTCACTGATCTATCGGCGCATGATTCGGTGGGCCGTCGGCAACCAGAGCGCGAAGGCGTTGACGCGGCGGAATTCCTTGACTTCGCCCTATCTGTGGTGCCTGTGCATGCTGTCGGTGGTACCGGCGGTGCTGTTCTGGGACAACACCGCAGTGCTGGCGGTGTTCCTGCTGTTGTTCGCCTTCACTTACGTCGCCCTGTACTGGCGCATCGTTCGCTTCCGTGCGCCGCGCTGGCTGATTCTTCCCGGCAACACGCGACCAGACCCGGGCAACGATCTTTAACTCGCCTCAACGCCCGCGCTCGGCCTGCTCAGGCAAGCGCTCCAGCGCGAGGTCGATGTAGGTCTCGGCGTCCTGACGCACGAGAATGCGCACCGGCAGGTTCTGCAGGCTCGGCGCCACCCACATTTCGGCGGTGTAGTCGCCCGGCCGCGCGCTGCGGCGTGGTCGCACATGCACCGCCTCGACCGCACCGGCGTCGAGGTAGAGCGTTTCACTGCCCACGACGTCATAGACCCAGGGCTCGACACGGCGCGGCAGTGCCAGCGGCAGTTCGATGCTGCGCCCGGCAGCCAGCAATTCGGGCTGCAGCGTGAAGAGCCAGGTCATGTGCACGAACTGACTCACGGCGTCCTGCAGGCCGGGCGGGCGGGGCAAGGTCTGGCCGTTCGGCAAATGCACCTGCTCGGCGTCCATCACGATGACCGTGCGCCGCGGCTCGCGCAGAAACACCTTCATCTCCATCTCGTAGCGGCGCGGGCTCAGGCCTTCCGGCGTGATCTCGCCTTCGCTGCTTTCGCGGCGGCTCATCAGCGGCGCGAAAGACGGTCCGACGCTGGCTTCCAGAAAGACCTGGTAGCGCGTGCCGGAACGCAGCCATTCCACTCGCGCCTGGCCTTCCACCGGTCCGCGCGCCTGGCCGGTAAGGCGGTAGCTCAAGCGGGTGGAAGGCGGCCAGTCGAAGGCCGGCTGGGCTGTGACGGGCGCAGAGGCCGGGGCGGCGGCGGTCGCGGCGTTGAAGGTCGAGGCGGCATCGGGCACGGCAGCTGCGCTGGCAGCCTCGGCCACGGCAACGGCCAGCGGCGGCACTTCGGCCAACGAGGGCAGCGGCTCTGCGGCCAATGCCCAAGGCGCCAGTTCGGCCAAGGCCTCGGGCAACTCATCGGCCAGGGCCTCCACCGGCTCGGCGGGTGCCGAGGCCGCGGCAGCGGGCGCCAGCCGCGCCCACCGTCGCGCTGGCGGCGGTGGCTCGGCTGCCATCGGTGGTGGCGCAACGGGCGCCAGTTCGTGCACGAAGCTCACCTGGAAGCGCTGCAGCGCGCGTTCAGCAGCGCCCTCGCCCAACTGGCTGGGCATCACATTGCCGGCCAGCCACAGGTGGCCGGCCAGCACGCCGGCACCCAGCGCCAGCAGCGCTGGCCAGCGCAGCCTGTTCAGGTGCCGGCGGCGCCGATGAAGCAGCACAGCGCAGCCACGGCGCTGAGGCGGAAACGCAGCGTGAGCCAGCGTGCCACGCCCTCGGCGGGGTAGAGGCGACGGTCGACGGCGTAGCAGACCAGCAGCATCGCGCCCTGCACGACCAGGCCCGACCAAGGCGGCATCAGCACCGCCGGCCAGGCCACCAGCGCGGGCACCACGCCCCACACCAGCAGCGGCGTCGGTGGCTCGGCGTGGCGGAAGGCAAGGCCCCAGTGGATGCCACCGAGAAAGCTGACGATCAGCGCGGCATACACCGACAAGGCCTGCGCGACAAAACCGTGCGCCTCTTCGTCGCGCACCAGCCACACGAGCAGCGCGCCGGCCGCAAAGGGCAGCAGCCCGGCAGCGCCCAGGCGGCGCGCCGTCACGGGCAGGTCGGTCGGGGGGTTCAGGGTCGCGGCATTCATGCGCCGATTGTCGGCCCCGGCACGGCCCGGGGCCCGGGACGGGTTACTTCTTCGCGCTCGCCGCGAGCAAGCGCTCCACGGCCTCGCCGGAAATGGCGCCGGGGCGGCGTGTGCCGTCGGGGAAGAACACCGCCGGCGTGCCGTTGATGCGCTGCTTCTGGCCGAATTCGATGTTGCGGTCGATGGCTGTGGTGTCGCATTTGGCGGCCTTGGCCGGCACGACGCCGTCCACCATCCACGCGCGCCAGCTGGTGGCCGGGTCCTTGGCACAGGCGATGTCGCGCGACTTGGCGACAGAGTCAGCACCCAGGATGGGCATCAGGAAGGTGTAGATCGTCACGTCCTTGATCGCCAGCAGGTCGCGTTCGAAGCGCTTGCAGTAGCCGCAGTTCGGGTCGACGAACACCGCCATCTTGCGTGCCCCGGTGCCCTGCTTGATGGCGATGGCATCTTTCAGCGGAAGCTTGTCCCAATCGATGGCGAGCAGCTTTTCTATGCGCGCCTGCGTCAGATCGGTGCGGGTCTTGGTCTCGACCAGCGAGCCATTGACGAAGATGAATTCGCCCTTGTCGTCGCTGTAGATGATCTCGCTGCCGCCGTAGCGAACTTCCCACAAGCCAGGCACGGGCGAACGCGTCACCTCGTCGATCTTGGGCAGGTTGGGCAGGCGCTCGGCCAGCGCCTTTCGGATGGCGGCTTCCTGGGCGAAGCCAGCGCCCGGCAGTGAAAGTGCCAGAGCCAGCAGCGTGAATGTGATGTTCGGTTTCAGCTTCATGATTTCGGGTGTCGTCAGACGGTGTTTCTATCACCCGCCCAGGGCGCGGCTTGTGAGAAGACGCTTCAGCGGCGAAAACCGGTTGGCCAGATTCAGGCCACGGTTGCGAAGTTGCTTGACCCAGGGCTGCGGATGGGCAAAGAGGTGCATCAGCCCATCGGTGACCTGGGCCATGGTGCGCACCGCGGTGACGCGCGCACGGGCGTAGCGCGCCAACAGCCTGGCGTCGCCCAGCGGCCGCCAGGTTTCACGCGCGGCCAGCACCTCGGCCAGTGCGGCCACGTCGGCCAGCCCCAGGTTCAGGCCCTGGCCAGCCAGTGGGTGCACCACATGCGCGGCGTCGCCCACCAGCACCCAACCGGGGCCGCTGACATGCTCGGCCCGGGCCAGCATCAAGGGCCATTGGGCACGCGCGCTGGCCAGGCGCAGCGTGCCGGCAGCGCCCCCGGTGGCGTCGTTCAGGGCGGTGATGAAGGCAGCTTCATCCATCGCCATGTGAGCGTCGCTGGCCGCGTCGGGCAGCGACCACACCAGCGCCAGACCGTGGCCGGTGCGGCCTTCGAAAAGCGGGCGGTCCATTGGCAGCAGCGCCAGCACATCGGGGCAGCGGAACCACTGCCGCGCCAGGCCGGCGTGCGGGCGGTCGCTGACCAGCCGCGCTGCCACGGCGCGCTGGCCATACGGGTGACGCTGCATGTTCACGCCCAAAGCGCCGCGCGTCGCCGAGGCCTTGCCTTCGGCCAGCACTTGCAAGATGGCCGGCACTTCCGCAGCCACGGGCGTGATGTGCGGCGCGAAGCGCACGGCGGCGCGCAGGGCACGCTCGAGCTCGGCGCTGTCGACGATCCAGGCCAGCTCGGGCAGTGCCTGCTGCCAGGCCGAGAAGTCGAACGCGGCGCCGGGCGCGTCGCCTTCGATGTGCATGTCGTGCACGGACGTGCGTGCGTCGGCGGGCAGGGCGTCCCACACCTTCAGCTGCTGCAGCAGTTGCACCGAGGCTGCGTTCAATGCGTAAGCGCGCACATCGGGCTGGTCGGGCTCGGTCAGTCGGCCCAGCAGCGCCACGCTCAATCCCTGGCGTGAAAGCGCCAGCGCCGCGCACAGCCCGGTGGCACCGGTGCCGCGGACGAGGACGTCGTGCCCCAGATTGTTCTGCCCTTGCATGGCTTCATTGTAGGCAGCCCTCCCGGCACAATGCCGGGCTGCCCGGAACCCCTGCCCCGGCGTCGAAGAGCCCTGGAACCACCGTGAACGCGCCGAAAAACACCGACACCATCGCCTGCACCGTGGCCGCACTGGGCCTGTACCCCATCAAGTCGTGCGCCGGCATCGAGCTGCGCGATGCCCTGCTGGTGGAGACCGGCCTGGATCTGGACCGCGCCTGGATGGTGGTGGACGGGCACGGCGAGATGCTGACCCAGCGTGAAGTGCCGCGCATGGCGCTCATTCAGCCGACGCTGCGCCACAGCGACCTCGTGCTGCGCGCGCCCGGCATGCTGGCCTTGCACCTGCGGCTGGACACCGTGGAAGCGCCGACCCGCGTGCGTGTCTGGGACGATGTCGTGAAGGCCTACGACATGGGCGCGCTGGCGGCGCAGTGGTTCACCGATTTCCTCGGCCCCGAAGCGAAAGGACCACTGCGCCTGGCGCGCTTCGACCCCGAAGAGCAGCGGCTTTCAGACCCGACGTGGACCGGTGCCGTGGAGGCCCCCAACCAGTTCGCCGATGGTTTTCCGCTGCTGGTGGCCAACAGCGCTTCGCTGGCTGAGCTGAACACCCGCCTCGCTGCCAAGGGCGTGGCCCCCGTGCACATGCAGCGCTTTCGGCCCAACGTGGTGCTGGACGGCTTGCAGCCTTGGGACGAAGACCACATCGATGAAATCGACATCCAAACCGCCGAGGGCCTGGTGACGCTGCGCCTGGTCAAACCCTGCATGCGCTGCAGCATCCCGAACGTCGACCTGGCCAGTGCCGAACGAGGCGTCGAGCCCGGTCTCACGCTGGCCGGCTACCGCAGCGACCCGCGGCTGAACGGCGCCGTCACCTTCGGCATGAATGCCGTCATCGTGCAGGGGGTGGAGCACACGCTGCGCACAGGGCAGGCAGCCACGGTGCGCTTCAAGTTCGGCTGAACGCCTGCGTGTAGGAAAATCAGCGCTTACCTGCCCCCCTCGAAAGTAACCCCCTCATGAGCCTCAAGTGCGGCATCGTCGGCCTGCCCAATGTCGGCAAGTCGACCCTTTTCAACGCGCTGACCAAGGCCGGCATCGCGGCCGAGAACTACCCCTTCTGCACCATCGAGCCCAACGTCGGCATCGTCGAGCTGCCAGACCCACGTCTCGCCGCGCTTTCGGCCATCGTCAAGCCCGAGAAGATCGTGCCGGCCATCGTCGAGTTCGTCGACATTGCCGGGCTCGTGGCGGGCGCCAGCAAGGGTGAAGGCCTCGGCAACCAGTTCCTGAGCCACATTCGCGAAACCGACGCCATCGTCAACGTGGTGCGGTGCTTCGAAGACGACAACGTGATTCACGTCGCCGGAAAAGTCGACCCCCTCTCAGACATCGAAATCATTCAAACCGAGCTCTGTCTGGCCGACCTTTCGACGGTGGAAAAGAGCCTGCACCGCTACGTCAAAGCGGCACGCAGTGGCAACGACAAGGAGGCCGCCGCGCTGGTGAAGGTGCTGGAAAAATGCCAGGCCGCGCTCGACCAGGCGCAGCCGGTGCGTGGCATCGCCTTCGGCAAGGAAGAGTGGGTCATCCTGAAACCGCTGTGCCTGATCACCGCCAAGCCGGCGATGTTCGTGGGCAACGTCAGCGAGACGGGCTTCGAGCACAACCCTTACCTCGACCGCCTGCGCGACTATGCCGCCCATCAGAACGCGCCCGTGGTAGCCATCTGCGCCAAGACCGAGGCTGAACTGGCCGACATGGCCGAAGAAGACAAGACCATGTTCCTGCAGGAAATGGGGCAGGACGAGCCGGGCCTGAACCGCTTGATCCGTGCCGCCTTCAAGCTGCTGGGCTTGCAGACCTATTTCACCGCCGGCGTGAAAGAGGTTCGCGCCTGGACGGTGGCCATCGGCGCCACGGCGCCGCAGGCAGCAGGTGTCATCCACACCGACTTCGAGCGCGGGTTCATCCGCGCCCAGACCGTCGCCTATGCCGACTTCATCGCCTTCAAGGGCGAACAGGGCGCCAAGGACGCCGGCAAGATGCGCGCCGAGGGCAAGGAATACGTGGTCAAGGACGGCGACGTGATGAACTTCCTGTTCAACGTCTGACGGCTCCCCGACGGCACCCGCGTAGATTGGGGTCATGACCAAACGTCAACCCGCCGCCGGGCAACTGCCGGCCTTTCAGGTGGTTGCGGGCACCGCGCTGGCCTACGCCTTGAGCGGTGGACTGGCTCTCTTCCTGGCCGGCCCGCCGGCCTATGCTTCGCCCTTGTATCCGGCTGCTGGCCTGGCGGTGGTGGTGGCGCTGGTGTACGGCCGCCCCGCGTTGTGGGGGGTGCTGCTGGGCGCGCTGCTGGTGCAGGGCGGCCTGGCGACAGTGCGCGGCGCTTCAGGGTTGGCCAGCGCGGCGCTGCCCGTGGTCATCAGCCTGGGCGCGGTGCTGCAGGCTGTGGTTTCGGCGGCGCTCGTGCGCCGCCACGTCACCCAGCCGCTGGTGCTGGACGCGCCGCGCGACATCCTGCGTTTTGCCGTGCTGGGCGGCGTGCTGGGCTGCGCGGCCAGCGCCAGCGTGGCGACGCTGGCGCTGCTGAGCCTGGGCGGCATGCCGACAGCAGCGGCCAGCAGCACCTGGCTGACCTGGTGGCTGGGAGACACTTTGGGCGTGCTGGTCGCCGCGCCGCTGGCCCTGGTGCTGATAGGCCGCCCACGGGAAGACTGGCGCCCACGCGGGCGCACGCTCGCGGTGCCTTTGCTGGCCGCGCTGGCGCTGCTGGCGGGGGCGTTGCTGCAGCTTTCGCGCCTGGACCAGGAACGTCTGCAGGCCGCCTTCGAGCGCGACGCCGACCGCCTGGCCGCGGCCGCTGAAAGCCGCCTGGCGGTGCCGATTCACGCGCTGCAGGCGCTGCACAGCAGCGCCCTGGTGCGCAGTCCGCTGGACCAGAGTGCGCTCGAGCAAGCGGCGGGCTGGTGGCTGACCCAGCAGCCCTCCAGCCTGCTGGCCATGGGCTACAGCGAACTCGTTTCGCTGGAGCGTCTGGCCGCCTTCGAGGCTGCGGCACGTGCCGACGGCCAGTCCGACTACCGTGTCTTCGAGCGCGATGCAGGTCAGGCCCGCGCTGCCGACGGTGAGGTGCTGGCCATCAGGCTCATCACCCCCGTGAAAGGCAACCAGGGTGCCCTCGGCGTCAACGCGCTGTCCATTCCGGCGGCACGCGCGGCCATTCTGGCCACTCGCGTCAGCGGCCAGCCTGCGGTGAGTCAGGGCTTCAAGCTCACTCAGGCAGCGGGCGACGAGACCGGCGTCGTCATCTACCAGGCCCTGTACGGCGCCAGCGGCAGTGGCGCCACCGCGCTGGCCGATGCTGCCGATGCCAACACCCGCAGCGCCCGTTTCAGCGGCGTCGTCTTCGTCACCGTGCCCACTGAACGGGTGCTGGCCGGGCTTGCCACGGCCGCCCAGAGTCGCATTCGATGGTGCCTGGTGGATGGCGACGGCGCCGCGTCGCGGCAGCGCCTGGCCGGGCCGGTGGGCTGCGAGGCCAGCGTGGCGCAACCCGGCGCGCTGGCCGCCACGCGCACGCTGACGCTGGGTGGCCGCGCGCTCGAACTGCGCATGGCCGCCGCGCCGGGTGCGGTGCTGGCCGAAAGAGAAGGCGCCTGGCTGCTGTCGCTGGTGGGGCTGGCCGCGGTGTCTTTGCTGGGCGCGCTGCTCCTCACCGTCACCGGCCACACGCGCCGCACCGAGCGCGCGGTGCACAGCGGCACGGCCGACCTGCGACGCGAGATTCGCGAGCGTGCTGCAGCTGAAGCAGCGCTGCGCGAGAGTGAAGAGCGCCTGCGCAACATCCTCGACCATGCGCCGCTGGGCGTGATGTTCATGGACCCGCAAGGCCATGTGATCGATTGCAACCCGCGTTTCGCCGCGATGGTGGGCGGCACGCCCGCGCAGATGCGCGGCGTTGCGGTGTCCGAGCATCTGCACCCCGACGAACTGCCGCGCATCCTGGGCCTGCGCCGCGCGCTGCTGGACGGCGCAGCCACCTGCATGGTGGAACCGCTGCGCCTGCGCCACGTCACCGGCCAAGTGACACAGGTGCGCGTGAGCGCCAGCGCACTGCGCGGCCCCGACGGCCGCTTGCTGCGCATGGTGGGCGTGGTGGAAGACATCACCGAGCACCTGCGCCTGCTGGACAGCGAGCAAGCGCTGCAGCGCGCCGAGGCGGCCAACCGCGCGAAGAGCGAGTTCCTCTCGCGCATGAGCCACGAGCTGCGAACACCGTTGAACGCGATGATCGGCTTTGCGCAGTTGCTGGGTCTGGACCGGGACAACGCGCTCCCGCCACAGCAGCGCGAATGGGCGCAGCAGATCCAGCGCGCCGGTTGGCATCTGCTGGAGATGATCAACGAAACGCTCGATCTGGCGCGCATCGAAAGCGGCGCCGTGAAGCTGGAAACCGCGCCGCTGGCGCTGGCTGCGCTGGTCGCCACGTGCCGCGCGATGGTGGCCACGCCGGCGGCGCAGCGCGGCATCCGCATCGAGGAGCAGATCGCGCTCGAGGCCAGTGCCGTGCTGGCCGACCCGATGCGCTTGCGTCAGGTGCTGACGAACCTGCTGTCGAATGCGGTGAAGTACAACGTCGACGGGGGCTCGGTCACGCTGACCACGCGGCGGCGCAGCGCACGCGCTGACGAAGGCCCGGGCGATGTCGTCGAGATTGCCGTGGCCGACACGGGCCTCGGCATGACTGCCGAGCAGCAAGCCGCGCTCTTCCAGCCCTACAACCGCCTGGGCCGCGAGAACAGCCCCATCGAGGGCACCGGCATCGGCCTCGTCATCAGCCGCCGCCTGGCCGAGCTGATGAACGGCACCTTGCACGCCGAGAGCGAGGCCGGCCGTGGTTCCACCTTCACGCTGTGCCTGCCCGCCGCAGCTGCGCATGGCCCGCCTGACGTCGGCAGCAACGCCGTGCCCGCGCCCTACCACCAGCGCCTGGTGCACTACGTGGAAGACAACGAGACCAACATCGAGGTCATGCGCGGCGTGCTGGCGCAGCGCGCACAGATCCGCCTGGAAACGTCACAGCTCGGTCTGGACGGCCTGGCCGCGATTCGCGCGCAGCAGCCCGACCTCATCCTGCTGGACATGCAGCTGCCCGACATCAGCGGCCTCTCGTTGTTGCGCCACCTGAAGCAGGACGACAGCGTCGCCCACATCCCCGTGGTGGTGGTCTCGGCCGACGCCACCTTTCCCGCCACGGAACAAGCCCTGACCTCGGGCGCAGCGCACTACGTGACCAAGCCGGTGGACGTGGCGCAATTCCTGAGAATCGTCGACGACATCCTCGAAGGCGCCGAGACACGCTGGGGTTGAGCCAGCTCTTCAAGACACCCGGACCCCGAGAGCACCAACCCATGTTCGACACCAACGAGACCCTGGAACAGGCACTGCAGCGCAACGTGCGCGACGCGCTGATGGAAGACATCGGCCGCGGCGACTGGACGGCGATGCTGGTGCCGGCAGGCCGGCGCGTCACCGGCCGCGTGGTCGCCAAGCAGGCTGCGCTGTTGTGCGGCCAGCCCTGGTTCGACGCCTGCCTGCGCGCTATGGATGCACAGGCGTCCATCACCTGGCACGTGGCTGAAGGTGGCGCCGTGGTGGCGGGCACCGAGGTCTGCCGCATCCATGCCGATGCCCGCGCCCTGCTCAGCGCCGAACGCCCGGCGCTGAACTTTCTGCAGATGCTGTCGGCCGTGGCCACCGTGACGCGGCAGTACGTCGACGCCATTGCCGGGCTGAGCCCCAACCCGCGCGGCTGCGCGGTGCTGGACACGCGCAAGACCCTGCCCGGCCTGCGCCAGGCGCAGAAGTACGCGGTGCGCACCGGCGGTGGCCAGAACCAGCGGCTGGCGCTGTGGCACGGCATCCTGATCAAGGAAAACCACATTGCCGCGGCCGGTGGCATCAGCGCAGCACTGCAGGCGGCGCTGGCCTTGAACAGCGGTGTGCCGGTGCAGATCGAGGTCGAAAGCCTCGCCGAGCTGGAAGAGGCCCTGGCCGCCGGCGCACCCAGCGTGCTGCTCGACGACTTCACGCTCGGCGACATGCGCAGCGCCTGTGCGCTGAACGGCGGCCACGCGGTGCTCGAGGTCTCGGGCGGTGTCGACCTGCAGAGCGTTCGCAGCATCGCCGCCACGGGCGTGGACCGCATCTCCATCGGCAAGCTCACCAAGGACGTTCAGGCGATCGACCTGTCGCTGCGCGTAGACCCCTTCGGCGCTGCGTGAGCCGCTCGAGATCGCGGTAGGGTCCCGCTCAGCCGGCTGGCGCAGCCAATGAGCGCAGATCTTCTCCCCAGCCCATCAAGGTCTCGCGTGCCCGCTGTCGCTGCGCGGGCGGCGCCGCGTTGTGGATGCGCGCGGCCAGGGCGCAGTTGTACGCCCTCAACTTCAACTGGTAGGTGCGATAGACCGGGTTCGGCGAGGCTTCGGTGTGCGCGGCCAGCTTGCGCATCGCCGCCAGGCGCTGGTCGGCATCGGCTTTCTCGCTGGCCAGACGGCGCAGCGTGTCGACCACCTCACGTTGACGGCG
>JBBSCV010000060.1:0-14441 GCA_038249925.1 Burkholderiales bacterium | reverse complement strand
CGACGTGGTGATCACGCTGTCGGGCATCTTCCGCGACTTGATGCCGCTGCAGATTCGCCTGCTGGCAGAAGCTGCCTTCATGGCCGCGTCTGCCGACGAGCCGCTGGAGATGAACTGGGTGCGCAAGCACTCGCTGGCCTACCAGCAGGAACATGGCTGCACGCTGGAAGTGGCGGCGCTGCGCGTCTACGGCAATGCCGAAGGTGCCTACGGCAGCAACGTCAACAACCTCGTCGAGAGCAGCAAGTGGGAAGACGAGTCAGAGATCGGCAACACCTACAGCCGCCGCAAGGGCTTCGCCTACGGCCGCGGCGGCATGGCCGTGCAGCAGACCGCGCTGCTGCAGAGCGTGCTGGCCGACGTGCAGCTGACCTACCAGAACCTCGATTCGGTCGAACTCGGCGTGACCACCGTCGACAACTACTTCGACACGCTCGGCGGCATCACGCAGGCAGTGAAGGCGGCCAAGGGCGGCCGAACCCAGGACACGCCGCCGGTCTACATCGGCGACCAGACCAAGGGCGACGGCGCCGTGCGTTCGCTGCGCGAACAGGTCAGTCTGGAAACGCGCACCCGCATGCTGAACCCGAAGTGGTACGAAGGCATGCTGGAGCACGGCTACGAGGGCGTGCGCCAGATCGAGGTGCACGTGACCAACACGATGGGCTGGTCGGCCACCACCGGTCAGGTACAGCCCTGGGTCTACAAGCAGTTGACCGAGACCTTCTTGCTCGACCCCGCCATGCGCGAGCGCCTGGCCAAGCTGAACCCCACCGCATCGGCCCGCATGGCCAACCGTTTGATCGAGGCTTCCGACCGCAACTACTGGCAGCCGGACGCCGACACCCTCGAAGCCCTGCGTCGCGCCAGCGACGAGCTCGAGGATCGCCTTGAGGGCGTTTTTGAAGAGAAGGCCGCAGCATGACCGAGACCGTTCAACTTCCTTTCCCTTCCGTGCGCAAGGGCAGCGGGCGCCCCGATGGCGAGGGCAGCCTGCAGGTGCAGCTGGACCCCAGCGTGAAGATCGGCACCGCAAAAGTCTTTGCCGTCTACGGCAAGGGCGGCATCGGCAAAAGCACCACCAGCTCCAACCTGTCTGCGGCCTTCAGCCTGATGGGCAAGCGCGTGCTGCAGATCGGCTGCGACCCCAAGCATGACTCGACGTTCACCCTCACGAAGAAGATGCTCCCGACCGTCATCGACGTGCTGGAAACGGTGGACTTCCATGCCGAGGAACTGCGTGTCGAAGACTTCGTTTTCCCGGGCTTCAACGGCGTGATGTGCGTCGAGGCCGGTGGCCCGCCGGCCGGCACCGGCTGCGGCGGCTACGTCGTCGGGCAGACGGTGAAGCTGCTGAAGGAACACCACCTGCTCGAAGACACCGATGTCGTCATCTTCGACGTGCTGGGTGACGTGGTTTGCGGGGGTTTTGCCGCTCCTTTGCAGCATGCCGACCGCGCGATGATCGTCACCGCCAATGACTTCGATTCGATCTTCGCCATGAACCGCATCGTGCAGGCCATCGGCGCAAAGGCCAAGAACTACAACGTGCGTTTGGGCGGTGTGATTGCCAACCGCAGCGCCGGCACCGACCAGATCGACAAGTACATCGGCAAGATCGGCCTCGAGCTGGCCGCGCACTTTCCAGACCTCGACGTCATTCGTCGCAGCCGCCTGAAGAAGAGCACGCTCTTCGAGATGGAACCGAGCCCCGAGCTGGAAGCGGTGCAGAAGGAATACATGCGCCTGGCCGCCAACCTGTGGCTGGGTGACAAGCAATACAGCGCCGTGCCCATGAAGGACCGCGACATCTTCGACCTGCTGGGTTTCGATTGAGAGTTGAAGAGGTCATGCAGTTGAACACCTCCACCACCACAGCCGCCACCGCGGCCGCGCAAACTGCGGCACAGACGGCGGCACAGACGGCGGGCCAGACGGCCTACGAACAGCGCCGCGGCAAGATCGAAGAGTATTTCGATCGCACCGCCGTCAAGGCCTGGGAACAGCTCACCTCCACCGCGCCGGTGGGCCGCATTCGCACCACCGTGCGCGCCGGCCGCGACCGCATGCGCAGCACGCTGCTGTCATGCCTGCCGCAAGACCTGCAGGGCTCACGGGTGCTCGATGCCGGCTGCGGTACCGGGGCGCTGGCACTCGAGGCCGCAGCGCGCGGTGCGCACGTGGTGGCCATCGACCTGTCACCCGCGCTGGTGGACGTGGCTCGCAACCGTGTGGCCGAACAACTCGCTGCGAACCCGGTTTCGGGCAGCATCGATTTTCGCAGCGGTGACATGCTCGACGCGCAGTTGGGCGGCTTCGACTTTGTTGTGGCGATGGACTCTTTGATCCATTACGACGAACCCGACATGGTGCGCGTCATCGAGGCCTGGTCGCAGCGCACGTGTCGTTCCATCGTCTTCACTTTCGCGCCGCGCAACCCGTTGCTGGCCACGCTGCGCACGCTGGGCAGCCTGTTCCCCAGCAGCAACCGCGCGCCCTGGATCGAGCCGGTGGCCGAGAAGTCGCTGCGCCAGCGCCTGGCGGCCGGTGTGCCGCAGTTCAAGGTGGGTCGCACGCAGCGCATCAGCAGCGGTTTCTACACATCGCAGGCCATGGAACTGGTGCGCGCCTGAACATGAAGCAGATGAAGCCTTCGCGGTTGGCGCGGCAGTGGCAGCGGGTCGGCCCGCGCTTCCTGCCATTCGCCGACGCGGCCAGCGCCGACCTGCCGTTGCCGCGGCTGTTGCGCCTGGGCTTGTTCCAGGTCAGCGTGGGCATGGCCACGGCGCTGATGGTGGGCACGCTGAACCGCGTGATGATCGTGGAACTGTCTGTGGCCGCCTGGCTGGTGGCACTGATGGTGGCCCTGCCGATGGTGGCGGCGCCCTTCCGGGCCCTCATCGGGCACAAGTCGGACACCTACGCTTCGGTCATCGGCTGGCGCCGTGTGCCGTACATCGGCCTGGGCACCTTCTTGCAGTTCGCCGGCTTCGCGCTGATGCCGTTTTCGCTGATGCTGATGTCCGACGGCGGGCAGTACGGGCTGGTGTGGGTGGGCGAGCTCTTCGCGGCACTGTCCTTCCTGCTCGTGGGCGCCGGTGTGCAGACCACGCAGACCGCAGGCCTGGCGCTGGCCACCGACCTGTGCAGCGAAGAAGCGCGGCCGCGTGTCGTCTCGCTGATGTACGTGATGTTGCTGCTGGGCATGGTGGGCGGCGGTGTGGTCTTCGCCCTGGCGCTGGCCGACTTCTCGCCCACGCGGCTGGTGCAAGTGGTGCAGGGCGCGGCAGTGGCTTCTGCCGCGCTGTGCATCGTCGCGGTGTGGAAGCAGGAACCACGCAACCCCAACCGCCGGCGCAGCAAGGACGAGCCTGCGGAAACCTTCAAGGCGCGCTGGGCTCGTTTCATCGTGCGGCCACAGGCACGGCGTTTTCTCTGCGCCGTGGCTCTGGGCACCGCCGCCTTCAGCATGCAGGACGTGGTGCTGGAACCTTACGGCGGCGAGATCCTGAAGCTCGGCGTCGGCGCCACCAGCCTGCTGACCGCGGTGATGGCTGCTGGCGGCCTGCTGGCCTTCGGGCTGGCCGCCCGCTGGCTGGCGCGCGGTGGCGACCCCTACCGCGTGGCCGCGCTCGGTCTGCTGGCCGGGCTGCCGGCCTTCTCGGCGGTGATCTTCGCCGCCCCGCTCGAATCGGCATGGTTGTTCCGTGCCGGCTGCTTCGGCATCGGCTTCGGCGCCGGTCTTTTCGGCGTATCGATGCTGACCGCGGCCATCTCGCTGGAAGACCGCGAGCACGTGGGCCTGGCGCTGGGCGCCTGGGGCGCGGTGCAGGCCACGGCCGCCGGTTTCGCCGTGGCCCTGGGTGGCGCGCTGCGCGATCTCGTCTCGACGCTGGCCACCCAAGGTGTGCTGGGCGAGGCGCTGAACGACCGCGTCACCGGCTACAGCTTCGTCTACCACCTCGAGCTGTACCTCTTGTTTGCGGCGCTGATAGCCATCGGCCCGCTGGTTCGTTCACTCGGGTCGCGTCCTCGCGAACCCGGCACCAAGTTCGGCCTGGCCGACCTGCCCGGCTGAAATACGAAAGAAGGAGATCCCCATGGGAACCGGAGCCATCACTCAGAACATCGACGTCGCCCAACTGGTGCTGTATGGGTTCTGGATCTTTTTCGCCTTTCTCATCTACTACCTCGTGCGCGAGAACCACCGCGAGGGTTACCCGATGGTCACCGACAACGGTGTCAAGGTGACCGGCTTTCCCATTCCCGAGCCCAAGACCTACCTCTTGCGCGACGGCACCGAATGCCATATTCCCAATGACAACGTCTCGCCGCAGGTGCTGGCGGCTGAGCCGTCCCACCGCTGGGCAGGGGCGCCGCTGGTGCCCACCGGCAAAAGCCCCATGCTCGATGGCATCGGCCCCGGCGCCTGGGCCGACCGGGCCGACCATCCCGATCAGGATTACCTCGGCAACAACCTCGTGCAGCCGCTGCGTCTGGCCAGCGACTTCGGCGTGCAGAAGGGCGACACCGACCCGCGCGGTCTGCCGGTGCTGGGTGCCGATGGCGAGGTGGGCGGCACGGTGGTCGAGATGTGGGTGGACGTGGCCGAAAGCCTGTTTCGCTACATCGAACTGGAGGTGGCCTCCAATGGGCGGCGCGTGCTGCTGCCGATGAACTTTGCGCGCGTCAAGCGTGGCAAGGTCCAGGTCGGCGCCATCCTCGGGCACCAGTTCGCCGACGTGCCTGGCATCCGCAACCAGCACCAGGTCACGAAGCTGGAGGAAGAAAAGATCCAGGCCTACTACGGCGCAGGCACGCTGTACGCCGAGCCCTCGCGTGCGGAGCCGCTGCTGTGAAGGCCAAGCGCCTTTCATCGCCGGTGAACCCCGGCGCGCCGCTGGCGCAAGAGCACGAGTTCGAGGTCTCGCGCGGCCTGCCCGAGGCGCTGCCCCCCGGCGAAGAAGTGCTGTGGCAAGGCAGCCCCGACTGGCGGCGCATGGCGCGTCATGCCTTCCACGTGCGCAAGCTGGTGGTCTATTTCGCTGCACTGGTATTGCTGCGAGTGGTGCTGTTGATCGGTGAAGGCGCCGGTGTCGGCACCATCGCCGTGGCGACGCTGTGGATGGTGCTGCTCTCGGCCACGGCCATCGGCCTGCTTTCTTTCACGGCCTGGCTGGCTGCGAAATCAGCCGTCTACACCCTGACCAACCGCCGCATGGTGATGCGCGTGGGCATCGTGCTGACGCTGACCTTCAACATCCCGCTGCGCCGCATCGCGGCCGCCGATCTGCACCTGAACGACGACGGTACGGGTGAACTGCCGTTGAAGCTGTTGGCCTCCGACCGCATCGCCTACCTGCATCTGTGGCCGCATGCGCGCCCTTGGCGTTTCGCCCACCCCGAGCCCATGATGCGTTGCATTCCGCACGCAGCCCAGGTGGCGCAACTGCTGGCCCAGACCTGGTCGCAAGCCACGGGCGTGGAACTGCAGGCGCAGCCAGCCATGGCTGCCGGCGCACAGGGCGAACGCGAAACCCACGGCCAGCCCTCGCTGGCCGGCCGCTGAGAAAGCTGCCTCATGAGCTCGCCCATGAACTCTCCCATGAACACCGGCCACCACGGCCATCCGAGCCCGTTGCCCCGAGGTCTGCTCTACGCCATGGCAACCCTGGTTCTGGCATCTTTGATCGGTGTCACTGCCGTGCGGCTGTCAGGCGTGGAGGTGCGCGCACCCGATGCCGGCACCGTGGTGTCGCGCAGCCTGCACTTCAAGGACGGCACCGACGGCAGCGTGATCGCCATTGACGCCACCACTGGCCAGGAAGTGCTGCGCGACAACGCCGAAGGCGGCTTCCTGCGAGGCGCGCTGCGCGTGATGTCGCGTGAACGCCGCATGCGCGGCCTTGGTCCCGATGCGCCGTTCGAGTTGCTCGGTCGCGCCGACGGCCGCCTGACCTTGCTGGACACCGCCACCAACGTTCGCATCGAGGTCGAATCCTTCGGCCCGACCAACGCTGCCGCCTTCGCGCGTCTGCTGACCGTCGCCCCCACTGCACCGAAAGGCAACACGCCATGAGCGTTTCCGACGCCACCCATGCCAGCGCAGCTGGCACCATCGACAGCTCTGAAGAGGCGGCGCGCAAGGCCAAGCAGAACACCCTGCTCACGCCGAAGTTCTACACGACGGACTTCAAGGCCATGGACCGCATCGACATCTCGCCGGTGCGCGCCGAGTGGGACAAGATGATGGGCGAGTACGAAGGCGACAACAACCACGACCACTTCCAGCGCACCGAAGCCTTTGCCGAAGAGGCCCGGTTGCAGATGGAAACCTGGACGCCCGAGTTGCGCCAGGAGTTTCTCGAATTCCTCGTCAGCAGCGTCACCAGCGAATTCAGCGGCTGCATCCTCTACAACGAGATCCAGAAGAACGTCACCAACCCCGACATCAAGGGCCTGATGCGCTTCATGGCGCGCGATGAATCGCGCCACGCCGGCTTCATCAACCAGAGCCTGAAGGACTTCGGTGTCGGTCTCGACCTCGGCGACCTGAAGCGCACCAAGGCCTACACCTACTTCAAGCCCAAATACATCTTCTACGCCACTTACCTCAGCGAGAAGATCGGCTACGCGCGCTACATCACCATCTACCGCCAGCTCGAGCGCCACCCCGAGAAGCGCTTCCACCCCATCTTCAAATGGTTCGAGCGCTGGTGCAACGATGAATTCCGCCATGGCGAAAGCTTCGCCTTGATCATGCGCGCCCAGCCCCACCTGCTGCGCGGCATGAACACGCTGTGGATCCGATTCTTCCTGCTGGCGGTGTACGCCACGATGTACGTCCGTGACCACACGCGGCCGATGCTGAAGGACGCGATGGGCCTGGACGCCACGGCCTACGACTACGAGGTCTTCCGCATCACGACCGAGATCACCAAGCAGGTCTTCCCGGTCTCGCTCGACCACGACCACCCGGCCTTCCGCACCGGCATGTCGCGCTTGTTCGACCTCTCCACGCGCATGGAGGCTGCGAAGGCGCAAGGCGGTGTGGTCGGCAAGCTGAAGCAGGCAGGTCTGGCAGTGTCGGGCCTGGCCACTTTCGCACGGCTGTATTTCCTGCCCGTCAAGCGCCATGAGCTGCCGCAGCAGGTGCGCGTGGCGCCAGCCTGGTAAGGCGAGCGCGGCAACCGAACCATGCAGACGGCCTGGCCCATCATCTTCGCGGTGTTCATCTGGTGGTTCTCCACCGGATTGATCCTGCTCCTCGACGGGCTGCCCCGCACCACCTTCCGCTGGAGCCAGCTCATCAGTTCAGCGCTGGCGGTAATGGCCCTGGTGGGCCTGCAGCAAAGCGCCGGCCAGATGGATGTGGCCAGCGTTTACTGCGCCTTCACCTGCGCGCTGCTGGTCTGGGGCTGGCACGAGCTGAGCTTCCTCACCGGCTGGGTGACAGGCCCGCGCAAGATAGAGATGGAAGAAGATGCCCAGGGCTGGCGGCGTTTTGTACAGGCCACGCAGACGCTGATCTGGCATGAACTGGCCATCCTGGCGACTGGCGTGCTGATCGTCGCGCTGACCTGGGGCGAACCGAATCAGGTGGGCACCGCCACCTTCGTGGTGCTGTGGTTGATGCGCATCAGCGCCAAGCTCAATGTCTTCTACGGCGTGCGCAACCTCAGCCTGCAGTTTTTGCCGCCGCACTTGCGTTACCTCGGCACCTACTTCCGCAAGCGTGCGATGAACGTGTTTTTCCCCTTCGCCGTCAGCGCAGCCACCGCCGTGGCCGTGCTGCTGGCACGCGAAACGCTCTCGTATCCCCCCGGCAGTGCCGAAGCCATCGGCGGCTGGCTGGTTCTCACCATGCTGGTGCTGGCCATCGTCGAGCACTGGCTGTTGGTGCTGCCACTGGAAGCCACGGCGCTTTGGCGCTGGGCCATGCACAAGCCTTCTTCAAGCCAAGCTGCTTCTGTCGTGAAGCCGGTGGCCCCTACCTTGGACAGCGATGACAAGCTTCTTCACGCCCGCTAGTGCTGCAGCGGGTTCACCGGTGCACCGCACTCCGCTTCAACCCTCGCAGGCTCAGACTGCTGACCCATCCACCCGCAATCCCAAGGCCATCGTCATCGGCAGCGGTTTCGGCGGCCTGGCGGCTGCGATTCGCCTCAGTTGCAAGGGCTACGACGTCGAGGTCTTCGAAAAGCTCGACGCCGCCGGCGGCCGCGCCTACGTGTGGCAGCAGGACGGCTACACCTGGGATGCGGGCCCCACCATCATCACCGCGCCCTTCATGCTGGAAGAGCTCTGGGAACTGTGCGGCCGCACACTGGCCGACCACGTGGACCTGCGCCCGCTCGACCCTTTCTACCGCATTCGTTTCGACGACGGCACACACTTCGATTACAGCGGCGACGCCGAACTGATGCAGGCCGAAGTGGCGCGCTTCTCGCCGGAAGACCTGCCCGGTTATGCGCGTTTTGTCGAAGAAGCCGCCAGCTGCTACAGGCAAGGGTTTGAAGAGTTGGGCCCGCAGTCCTTCGACGGCATCGGCAGCTTGCTGAAGGCCGTGCCGGCACTGGCCCGCATGCGCGGCTGGCGCAGCCTGCACCACATGGTGGCCGGGCACATCAAGAACGACAAGCTGCGCATCGTGATGAGCTTCCACCCGCTGCTCATCGGCGGCAACCCGTTTTCCGTCACCTGCATCTACAGCCTCATCAACACGCTGGAGCGCCGCTTCGGCGTGCACTGGGCGATGGGCGGCACCGGCACCATCGTTCAGGGCCTGGTGAAGCTGCTGGCCGAACGCGGTGTGCCGGTGCACCTGAACGCCGAGGTGCGCCGCATCGACGTCGAAGCAGGCAAGGCCACCGGCATCACGCTGGCCGACGGCACGCAGCACCGCGCCGAGATCGTGGTCAGCAACGCCGACACGGCCTGGACCTACCGCCATCTGGTGGAGCCGCAGCACCGCAAACACTGGAGCAACGCGAAGATCGAGCGCGGCGCCTATTCGATGAGCCTCTTCGTCTGGTACTTCGGCACCAACAAGCAGTACCCCGACGTGCCGCACCACATGATGGTGCTGGGCCCGCGCTACGAAGGTTTGTTGAAAGACATCTTCAAGCACCACCGCCTGTCGGAAGACTTCAGCCTCTACCTGCACCGCCCCACCGCCACCGACCCCTCGATGGCTCCGGCCGGCCACGACTCCTTCTACGTGCTGGCCCCGGTGCCGCACCTGGACAGCGGCACCGACTGGCCGGCGTTCGCCGAGACCTTCCGGCTGGCCGTGCAGAAGCGGCTGGAAGAAACCGTGATGCCCGGCTTCGGCGCGCACGTGGACAGCTCGCGCGTGACCACGCCGCAAGACTTCCACGACCGTCTGCTGTCTTTCAAGGGTGCGGCTTTCGGGCTCGAGCCGCTGCTGCTGCAAAGCGCATGGTTCCGCCCACACAACCGCAGCGAAGACGTGAAGAACCTGTTCATGGTGGGTGCCAGCACCCATCCTGGCGCCGGCGTGCCGGGTGTGTTGATGTCAGCCAAAGCGCTGGAAACGGTGGTACCGCATGCCCACAGCTTCGCCTGAGACCAAGTTGCAAGAAGCCGCCACCTGTCGGGAGCTGATGCGCGGCGGCTCGAAGACTTTTTTCGCCGCTTCATTGCTGCTGCCCGCACGGGTGCGTGGTCCGGCGCGAGCGCTCTACGCGTTCTGTCGCCTGGCCGATGACGAGATCGACGAGGGTGCTGATTCCCGGGCTGCCGTGGTCGGGTTGCAGCGTCGGCTGGACGACATCTACGAGGGGCAGCCGCAGGCACTGGGCGTGGACGCCGCGCTGGCGGCCGTGGTGCACCGCCACCAGATGCCGCGCGAACTGCTGGACGCCTTGATCGAAGGCTTCTTCTGGGACACCACCGCGCGCAGCTACGAGACCTTGCAGGACGTGCAGGACTACGGCGCACGCGTGGCCGGTACCGTGGGCGCGATGATGGCCGTCATCATGGGTGTACGGGGCGAAGCGGCCATGGCCCGCGCCTGCGACCTGGGCGTGGCCATGCAACTGACCAACATTGCCCGCGACGTGGGTGAAGACGCGCGCAATGCACGCCTTTATCTGCCGCGGCAGTGGCTGCGCGAAGCCGGTGTAGACGTGCATGCCTGGATGCAGGCACCCGTGTTCTGTGCGCGCATTGCCAGCGTCGTGCAGCGCCTGTTGCAGGCTGCCGACGCGCTGTATGCCAAGGCCGACCACGGCATTGCCGAGTTGCCGCGTGATTGCCGCCCGGCCATCCACGCCGCGCGCCTGGTGTATGCAGAAATCGGCCGCGAGATCGAGCGACTGGGTTTCAACTCCGTCGCGCACCGCGCCATGGTTTCCAAGCAGCGCAAGTTGGCGCTGCTGGCCCGCGCCTCGGGTGCAGCGGTGCTCGCACCTGCGGCGCCCCGCAGGTCATTGCCGGTGTTGCACGCGGTGCAGTTTCTGGTGGACGCCGCGTCGGTGACGGCGCCGGTCGATGGCGCAAATTCACGCAGTTTCGACGAGCGCATGGGGTGGGTCATCGGCCTGACCGAACGCCAGGCCCTTCAGCAGCAGAGTGCAGCGCGATGAATGCTCTGCGGCGCGTTGAATTTTGTTTTTCGCGACTGCGGTCGTCACGCGAAATTGACATCTTGTCGTGTAAACGTGCATTGACGTTTTTCTCGCCGAGACGTACATTCCCTCTGCAGTCTTGGGGGAATGCCGTGGCCATCGCAGCCACAAGAAGCCCTCGTGCGGGTTCAGCACGGTAGATCTGACTATTGGAGAGAAAAACATGGTCGATGATCCGAACAGAGTTTGGCCGTCGGGGCTTACCACCCCAGAAGCTGAAGAGTTGCAACAGGGCTTGGTCGAGGGCACCCGAATTTTCGGCCTCATCGCATTGCTGGCGCACTTCTTCGCTTATGTCTATTCCCCGTGGCTTAAGTAAGGAGACCTTATGAACCAAGGCAAGGTTTGGCGTGTTGTCAACCCAACGATCGGTGTGCCGATTTTCCTGGGCACAGTGGTGATCACGTCGCTGTTTGTTCACTATCAGCTCCTGACGAAGACGACGTGGGTTCCGACATACCTGCAAGGCGGCGCCAAGGCGGCCCCGAATGCGGCCCCGAATGCGGCCAACTCTTCGATGGTGGCACCGACGGGCTCCACGCAGACGCCTGCGCCCACCCGGTAAAGCGCTTCAGCACGCGTCTTCGACTTCGTCGAAGCGCGCCCCAAGCGGGGGCTGGCATCTTCGGATGTCGGCCCCTGTTTCAATTCCGGCGGGCCAACTTGCGCGCACTCGCGCAAAAGAAGCGGCGCCCGAAGGCGCCGCGTTCAAAAGTGCAAACCCCACCCGCGAGGGCGAGGCTGGTGCAGGCTGCTCAGCGCAATTGGGTCAGTGAAACCAGCGTCAGCACGATGGCCACGAACGTGAACAACAGCGCGAAGCTGTAGCGCGCGGCGCGCACCTTGTGCACCCCCATCAGCAGCAGGTACGCCTCGCGCGGCTGGCGCGTGTGGGTGGCGGCATCGCTGCCCCACACCAGCGCCAGGTTGGGCAGCATCAAGGCGGTGCTGAAGAGGGCCAGCACGAAGCTCCAGCGGTTGAGCTGCGAGAACAACTCCGTGGCGGCAGTGCCAGCCTGGTAGGCCATCAGCATCAGCACCAGCGCCAGCAGGGCATCGAACTGCAGCAGGCCCAGGCTGCGCCGGCTGATACCTTCCAGCGACTTCTCTACCGCATGCACGGCCGCGAACTTGCCGGCGGCTTCGTCTTCGGCGCGTTCCTGCATCGCGGCCTCGAAACGGTTGACGTCGGTGTCGGTATGAGGCGTGCCCCAGAACAGGCGATTTTTCATGGCTCGACCCCAGGTGCTGGTGTTGGTGTTGCGGGCGGCGGTGCTGCTGAATTTCATGGCGTTTCTCTCGGTGGATGGGCCAGGGGTGGATTCAAGGCCGAGGCCAGTGCGGTCTGGCCGGGTGGCGCCGTGGTTCGATGCCGCAACAGCGGCACCATGGCAAAAATGGTGGCCAACAGCAACAGCACCTCGATGCAATAGACGACGGTGTAGGGCCCGGCCGGCGTTGCCAGCCCCGGGCCCAGCGCGTCGGCGCGGCCGAGGCCGGCCATCACGTCGCGCACCACGCCGCCCAGCGCAATGGCAATGCCTGCGGCCGTGGCCTGCACGGCACCCCAGGCGCCCAGGGCGAGCCCGGCTTGCTGCGGCGGTGCGAGGTTCATGGTGGCGGTGAGCGTGCCGTGCGCAAAGAGCCCGCCGCCGAAGCCGATCATCCACACGCCCAGACCGAAGAGCGGGGTGGACTGCAGTGGCGCAGAGGCAATGACCAGCGCAAAGGCCGGCATGCCGACCAGCGCGCCGTTGCTCGCCATGCGGAAGGGATCGGCACCGCGGCTCAGCACGCGTGAGGCCAAGGCAAAGCCGATCAGGCCCCCGATCGCCAGCGTGGCGGTAAGTTGCGTGGTGGCACCCACGTTCATGCCCAGCACCTCACCGCCATAGGGTTCGAGCAGCACGTCCTGCATGCTGAAGGCCATCGTGCCCAGGCCCACGGCAACGAGCCGCCGCTTGGCGTTGGCGCCCTGCAGAAAATGCTGGAAGGTGGCCTTGAAGCCGGGCTCTTCGCGGCGTGGCTGTTGCAGCATGCCGCGCTGCCGCGTTTCCTGTTTCCACAGTGCAAGCAGGTTCAGCGCAATGGTGACCACCGCCGAGCCCTGGATGACCTGGATCAGCCGCGCCGGCGAGAAGTCTTCCAGCAGCGCACCGAAGACCAGCGCGCTGACGATCATGCCCAGCAGCTGCGAGATGTACATCAGCCCCACCACCTTGGGCTGGGCTGACTGCGGCGCGAGGTCGGTGGCCAGCGCCAGGCCGGCGGTCTGCGTGATGTGCAGACCCGCACCCACCAGCAGGAAGGCCAGGCCGGCGCCGGCGTGGCCGATCCAGGCCGGCCACAGGTGCGCATTGCCGCCACCCGACAGCACCAGCAGCGCAAACGGCATGATGGCCAGCCCGCCGAACTGGATCAGCGTGCCTTTCCAGATATAGGGCACGCGCCGCCAGCCGAGTGCCGAGCGGTGGTTGTCGCTCCTGAAACCCACCAGCGCGCGCAACGGCGCAAACAGCACCGGCAACGCGATCATGATGGCCACCAGCGAGGCCGGCACGCCCAGCTCGACGATCATCACGCGGTTCAGCGTGCCCACCAGCAGCACGAGGGCCATGCCCACGCTGACCTGGAACAGGCTCAGGCGCAGCAGGCGCAGCAACGGCAGCTCGGCGCTGGCTGCGTCGGCAAACGGCAGGAAGCGCGGGCCCATGCTGGCCCAGCCTTGCATGACGCGGGTGACGGGATTGAGAAACTTCAGGTTCATGAGGAAGGCAGAACAGCAGGTGGTTGGCTAACGCACCCTGGGCATGCGCCAGGGCAGCATCAGACGCGTGCTGCGCGCCACCACGCGCGGCACATTGAGGGTTTCATGCACCGAGGTCACACGCTCGCCCAGCAGGCCCGACTGCAGCACGCTGCGCACGTAGAACGGCGTGTCTTCCAGCGTTTGTTCCACCACCGCGGGTTCGCAGGGGTCGGTGCGCATGGTGCGGTTCAAGCGCCAGCCGGTGCGCGGCAAGGCCTGCCGGGGCGGCGGCGAAAACTCCTCCGAACCGCCTTGGGGTAGAAAACGCCGGGCGATCACGCGGTCGGCGCCCGCTTTCTGTCGCACGTCGTAGATGACGGCGGTGCTGCCGTCTTTCATCGCCGCGCGCGACCAGTCCCATTCGGTGAACGGGCGGTCTATCGGTTCGTCGCCCTCGTTGCTGTCGAGGTAGGCCTGGCCCGACCACTTCGCACCGGGTTTGTCGAACTCGACTTCCACCCTTGCGCAGGGCGCGATGGGCCCCCAGCGGTGGCGGCCGCCGTCGTCCAGCGCGGTGACGAAGTTGGCCAGCGCACGCGGCCAGACGCGCACCCGGCCGCGCACGCGCTGCGGCAGTGGCACGCTGACTTCATCGATCTCGATCAGCAGCGACTGCCCGTCCCAGTGCAGACGGCTGGGGCCCAGCACCAGTTCGCTGGCGCTGCGTCGCAGGCTGGACTTGCTGCGCTCGGTCATGGTCCAGCGCCGGCCCTGTTCGCCATACAGGGCCACGTTGAGCGCGACGTGGTTCTCGGCCTCGGTGGCCGGGTTGCGGGCGTGGGCCCAGGCGTAGTAGGGCGAGAAGACACTGCCGACGAAGGCGATCAGGCTCAGCGCGTGGCGGCCGTCGTCGCTGATCGCGTCGACGTACCACCAGAGGTAGCCACCGGGTGGCACCGGCTGGTCGAAGCAAGGTGCGCCATCAGCGCGCCGGCCGCCAGTTGCCCGGAAAGCGCTGCCATCGGCACGCCCGGCCCCGG
>JBBSCV010000059.1:0-14520 GCA_038249925.1 Burkholderiales bacterium | reverse complement strand
GGAACTTCCTGAGCCGGGCCGATGACCGCCTGGTCAGCACACGCCCGCTCACGGTGGCCGACCGCGGCCGCCAGTTCCGCGCCGCTTACACCACCGTGGCCGGCACGGCAACTTCAACGGGCGCCACCATCAACGTCACCACCGGGCAGACGCCACCCCGGCTCACGGCGCAGCCCCAGGACATCACCGTGACCGGCGGCCAGACAGCGGTGTTTGCCGCTGCCGCCGATGGCGCTGCGCCGCTGTCCTACCAGTGGCTCTTGAACGGTCAGCGCATTCAGGGCGCGAATGCGCCGACGCTGGCCCTGGGCAGCGTGAATGCCGGCAACGCGGGCCTGTACGCGCTGGAGGTCAGCAACGTCGAAGACACCGTGCGCAGCCAGGCGGCGCGGCTCAGCGTCACCGGCAATTCGCCGCCGCCCGCTGTTGCACCCACGATCACCACGGCACCGCTGTCGCAAACCGTGGCCGCTGGCAGCAGCGCCACCTTCGCCGTCGTCGCCGCGGGCACCGCACCGATCAGCTACCAGTGGATTAGGGACGGGAACTTCGTCGCGGGCGCCACGTCACCGGTGCTGACGCTGAGCAACCTGGGCGCAGGCGACAGCGGCAGCTTTGCCGTGCTCGTCTTCAATGCGGCAGGCAGCATCACCAGCAGCGCAGCCACGCTCACCGTGCAGACCGTTCAGCCGCCGGTAACGCAGGCACCGAGCATCACCACGCAGCCCACCGGGCAGGTGCTGACGCTGGGACAGCGCGCGGTGTTTGCGGTGGCCGTCAGCGGCGGCGCGCCGCTGAGCTATCGCTGGGAGCGCGACGGCAGCGCGCTGCAAGGCGCCGATGGCGCGGTGCTGGTCATCAATGCCGTGGGCACGGCCGATGCCGGCAACTACCGCGTGACGGTCAGCAACGCAGTGGGCAGCGCCAGCAGCAATGCCGCAGGCCTGGTGGTGCTGCCGCCGCCGGGCGCGCCCACCATCACCGGCCAACCCGCCAGCACCACGGCCTTCGCCGGCAACACCGCCACCTTCCGCACCGATGTCGGCGGGAGCCCCGCGCCGCAGTGTCTGTGGCTGCGCAACGGCATCGCTATCGCCGGGGCGAACGATTGTTCCGGCTACACCACGCCACCCACCACGCAGGGCGACAACGGCACTGTCTTCAACCTGTTTGCCTACAACGCCGGCGGCTTTGTCTTCGCGCACGGGGCGGTGCTGACGGTGCAGCTGCCAACGGTACCCGCGTTCACAACCCAGCCCGGCAGCGTGACCGTGGCCACGCCGGCGCCTGCAGTGTTCAGCGTGCTGGTGGCAGGCAACCCGACACCCGCACTGCAATGGCAGGTGAGCCAGGATGCGGGCAGCACCTGGGCCGACGTGCCCGGCGCGACATCCGCGACGCTGACCGTCAGCCCAAGCAGCGTCGCCTTGTCCAACCACCGCTACCGGGCAGTGGCCACCAACAGCGCCGGCGCCATCACCAGTGGCGAAGCCACGCTGACGGTGAGCCCGGTGGCGACCAGCGCGGTATTGTTCGCCGGCACCCCGGGCACCACCGGCAGTGCCGACGGTATCGGCATGGCCGCGCGGTTCAACAGCGCCAACTACCTGGCCGTCAACAGCGCGGGCACGCTGTACGTGGGTGACTTCAACAACCACACGGTGCGCGCGATCACGCCTGCCGCGGTGGTCAGCACGCTCGCGGGCGGCACTGGCGTGCCAGGGTTCGCCGACGGTACGGGCGCAGCGGCACGCTTCAATGGCAACGGCGGACTGGCCGTGGACAGCGCGGGCAACATCTTCGTGGCCGACTGGGACAACTTCGTCATCCGTCGCATCACGCCAGCGGGTGCCGTCAGCACGCTTGCGGGCAGCGCAGGTTTGCCGGGCAGCGGCGACGGCACGGGTGCCGCGGCCCGCTTCAGCAATGTCAACGGAATGGCCTTCGACGCCAGCGACAACCTCTACGTGGCCGACTGGGGGAACCAGACGATTCGCCGCATCACGCCTGCAGGCGTGGTGACCACGCTGGCGGGCAGGCCCGGCTTCGCTGGAAGTGCTGATGGCGCAGGTGCCGCGGCCCGCTTCAATCTGCCCACCGGCGTGGCTGTCGATTCGGCGGGCAATGTGTTCGTGTCCGATCAAGGCAACCACACCATCCGCCGCATCACGCCGGCCGGCGTGGTGACCACGGTGGCCGGCCAGGCCGGCAGCCCGGGCAGCGCCGACGGTCCTGCGGCGACAGCCCGCTTGAGCAGCCCCGCCTGGCTCACCATCAGCCCCAGCGGCGACCTCTTCGTCACATCTGGCACGGGTGAGACGATCCGCAAGCTCACACCGGCGGGCGAAGTGAGCACCGCAGTCGGCGTGGCGGGCCAGAGCTCAGCGGTGGTGCTGGGGGCCGATCCGCGGCTGCGCAACGCCCGCGGCGTGCTGGCGCTGTCGAGCAACCAGTTGCTGGTGGCCGCCGACAACGCGATCATCAGCATCACGCTGCCCTGAAAAGGCGGTGCTTTCGCCACATTGGAGAGGGCATGCGAGCCTCCTGACCATGCCCGAGCCGACCGCGCTGACGCTGACGCTGACGCTGAGCCTGTATGGCGACGCCTTCGTCGCCAGCGCGCAGGGGCATGCCGTTCGCCTGGAGCGCCGGGCCGCCGCGCTGTGCGCCCTGGCCGCGCTGGAGCCGGGCTTTCCCCGCGAGCGTGCCGCAGCCTGGTTGTGGCCCGACTCTGCCGACCCGAGACGCAACCAGCGCCAGCAGTTGCTGCGCTTCAAGCAGCAGTTTGGTCAGGCCGTGCTGGCCGGCGAGGAGCAGTTGATGCTGGCCCCAGGCGCGGTGCTGAGCGAGGGCTCCGCGCCCTTGTTGCAAGCACAGCGCTACGACGACTGCACCGAATTCCTGGCCTGGCTGGAGGGCCAGCGTGCCGCCCTGAACACGCAGCGTGCCGAAGCCCGGCGTGCGGTGCTGGCGCAGGCCGAAGCGGCGGGCGGCCTCGACACCGCGCTCGACGCGGCGCAGCGCGGCGTGGCAGAAGAAGTGGGCTGCGAGGCGAACTGGCAGGAGCTGATGCGCATCCACTACCTGCGCGGCGAGCCCGCGGCTGGACTGGCGGTGTACCAGCGCCTGAGCGACCTGTTGCAGACCCGCTACGGCACCCCGCCGGCAGCCGCGAGCACGGAGTTGGCCGACGCGCTGCGGCGAGCCGGCCGCCACACGCCCGATGCTCGGGGCGCCACCGCCTGGCCCACGGCCCAGCCGGCCAGGGCCCTGCCTGTGACCTTGAAACGCCCGCCGCTGCTGGCCGGCCGCGACGCGGAACTGGCGGCCGTGCAAGAGGCCTGGGCCAGGGGCCAAGCAGCGCTGATCGATGGCGAGGCGGGTCTGGGCAAAAGTCGACTGATCGCTGAACTGACAGCGGGCGACAACAGCGCCTGGGTCACTGCGGGGCGACCGGGTGACAGTGGCGCCCCCTACGCCACACTGGCGCGGCTGCTGGCACCGAAGGCCACCCTGATCGCGCCGCTGAGTGAGCAAGCCCGACTGACGCTGTCGTGTGTCACGCCCGTCGCCGGCGCTGCCGTCGCGGCCACGCCTTTGCGCCCCGGCGCGATGGCAGCCGCCGTCGCCGAACTGTTGCAGCACGCCAGGGTTCGCACCTTTGTGCTGGACGACCTGCACTTCGCCGATGCCGCGAGCATCGAACTCTTCAGCGGCCTGGCCAGCGCGCCAGAGACGCCCCTGCGCTGGCTCTTCGCACAGCGCCCCGCGGAAGCATCCGGCGCGGCGCAAGACCTGCGCGACGCCCTGGGCGAATTGCAGCGGCTGGTGGTGGTGCAGCTGCAAGCGCTGGACGACAGCGCCGCAGCACAGCTGGTCGAGTCCCTGGCCATTCCGGGCTTGCAAGGCCCTGCGCTGGCCGCTGCGCTGGTGCGCCACACCGGCGGCAACCCGCTGTACCTGCTGGAAACGCTCAAGCAAGGCCTGCAGGACGGCAGTCTGGCGCGCGGCGAACTGCCACGCCCCACGCAGGTGGGCAGCTTGATCGAACGCCGGCTGCAGCGGCTGTCCGAGGCCGCGATCACCCTGGCCCGGGTGGCGGCCATCGCGGGCGTGGACTTCTCGATCGAGCTGGCCGAGGCCGCCACCGGCCAGCGTGCGGTGCAACTGGCCGGTGCCTGGAAGGAGTTGCAGGACGCGCAGGTGCTGCGCGGCGAGGCCTTTGCGCACGACTTGGTGGCCGACGCTGCGCTGCGCAGCGTGCCCCCGGTGGTGGCCAGGCGGGTGCACGCGCAGTGCGCGCAATGGCTGGCGGCGCAGGGCGTGGAGCCGTCTCGCGTGGCCTGGCACTGGCAGCATGGCGGCAAACCGGCGGAGGCAGCGCGGGCGTTCATGGTCGCGGCGAAGCACGCCGAACTGGCCGCGCGCGTGCGAGAAGAAGCCGACCTGTACGGCCATGCTGCACGCGCCTTCGCTGAAGCCGGCCTGGACGAAGCGCGATTCGATGCCCTCTTGCTGCGCGTGCGCGCGCTCAACGGCATCGCGTTCGGCGACATGGCGTTGAAGGAAGCCCACGCCCTGCTCGCGCACGCCCTCAACGACAGCCAGCGCATGCAGGCCCACGTCGAGCTGTGCGACCTGTACACCGAGCGCAGCGAACCGCAAGCCGCGATCGATGCTGGCCAGGCGGCACTGGCGCTGGCGCGCGCGCAGGGCAACATGGAGTGGCAGGTGCGCACCGCCTGCCACATGGCCACGGCCCTCACGCGCCTGGGCCGGGCCGAAGAAGCCGTGGCCTTGCTGGCGCCGCTGCGCACATGGGTGGTCGGCCAACCCGATGCCTACCTGTCCATGCTGTGGCACGGCGACTGGGGTTCGGCACTCGGCCACGCCGGCCGGCTGCGCGACGCCCTGGCCGCCTATGAGCTGGCGCTGGCTGCATCGCGCAGGACAGGATCGCGCGACGCCGAGGGTCGCCTGCTGATGAACTGCGCGGTGACGCTGCGCCAGAACGGTCAGTTCGACCGAGCTCTCGGCATGGCCCGCGACGGACATGCGCTGACCTTGCCCGACACGAACGAAGCCACGGCGCTGCCCATCGGCCGCCTGGTGTTGGCGCGCGACATGTCCGAAGCGGGCCAGTACACGCTGGCACTGCCGGAGCTGGAAGGCGCGCTGGCCGAGTTCGCGCGCCGGCAAGCCGGCTTCTGGGTGCAGGCGACCCATCTGGTGCTGGCGCGCATGTGGCTGGATCTGGGGCAGTTCGCGCGCGCTGCGCCGCTGCTGGGAGACGATGACGCCGAGCTGCCCGCCTGGCTGCGCGCCGACCGTCGCCTGCTTCGCCTGGACCTGGCGCGCGAGTTGCACCAACCTGCGCCCACCGGCCTGCTGGACGAGGCCCTGGCGCTGGCAAGCACCGACCCCGTGCGCGGCCCGCTGCTGCAGGTTCGGGCCCTGCGCCACCAGCCGCCGGCCAGGGTGCTGTCACAGGCCGACACCCTGACCCAGGTGCTGCAGGTCCGCGAACGCTACGGTGGCCTGATGAGCCTGCGTGTGCACCTGGCACGTGCCGCCATGGCCGTTGGCGACACCCGAGCCGCGGCGCGCGCCGCGCAAGGGCTGCTGGCAGCCTTCGATGAAGGCCATGCACCCGACAGCATGTACCGCGCCGAAGCCTGGTGGGTGGCCCACCAGGCGCTCGTCGCAGACGGCCACGCCGAAGCCGCCACGCGGGCACTGCGCGGCGGCGAGCACTGGTTGCGCCAGGTTGCGCTGCCGCAGGTTCCACCGCCGTTCATCGACTCGTTCCTGCGCCGCAATTCGATCAACCGGGACCTGCTCACAGCGGCAGGCCGCTGATGGGGGAAAGCGCTTCGTGCAGCCGAGCCCGGACGCTCCGCCACGCCACGCCACGCCACGCCGCAAAGTGTCGCGCGCCCGGGCCGAGCGACCCGGGGCCGCCGTGCTGCCACTCGATGTACCGGCGAGCACGGCCGTGGGTCGCCAGATTGGTTGCTCTGGCGCTTTGACGGCGGACAACGACTTGGGGAATGCCGCGCCACAGGACATCGTCGGCCACTCCACGAGTTGCTTCGATTGGCCTGCTGAGGCGCCAAAGTTCTTGCACTTGAGGCAGCGGAGTGGCGGATCACGCTCGGGGCGTGCAGGCCGGCGGCTTTAGCCTCGAGGCTGCGCAGGAAGTGGCAGAGGACGCATCGCGCGCTCGTTGCAGCGCGCCGCTTCCAGCCGCAACACCGCGGGCTCGCCGTCGGCGCCGAACACCATTCGCCGACAACTCGCGCGCGGCGCTGATCGGGTCCTGATCGGTGCCAGCGTAGCGCCTGACCGAGCCCTCCGAACGCACCGCTGCACCCGGCAGGTTGGACAAGCGTGCGACCAGGCTTTCAGCCATGCCCACTTCCAGCAGTTGGTCTCGCGGCGTGGCGGCAATGGGCTTGAAGGGAAGGACAGCCAGCGTGATGACGGCGCCAAGCGCGACCGGCGCCAGGCGTGAACGCCAGGCCCAGGTGCCGACGCTGCCCAGCACGACCATGCCGATGCCCCCAGCCGCGAACAGGGCCATGCGACTCCCTCTGCGCTCGGGTGCTGCTGGCCGGGCCGGCACGGCAGGCGCATCGGGCACGGAATCGATCGAATCGGGCGGGGCGGCCTGGGCCGTCTGGCTGGGAGGGTTGGGCGGGTTCGACGAGGCGTCTGCCTCTTCGTCCGGGTAGAGGCGGGCCACGCGCGCGGGGTCGTCGATGCCGACATCGGCCAGCGCCTGCAGCATGCGCGCGCGCCGAACACTCGACGACACCGGCGGATGCGCGCGCAGCGTTTCTTCGATCTGCGCACCGATGCGCATCACGGGGCTGAGCGGGAACTTGGGGTCTTGCATCACCATCGCCATGCGGCCACCGCGCAGCGCGCGGCGCTGCTGGGGCGGGCATGTCAACAGGTCGATGCCCAAGCCACTCTCTCCGTCGAAGCGCAGTGTCTTTGCGCTGACCACGGCACCGGGCGCCGTCAGTCCCATGATGGCGCGGCCGGTCTGGCTCTTGCCGCTGCCTGATTCACCCACGATGCCCAGGCGCTCGCGCCCGAGCGTGAAGCTGACGCCGCGCACCACTTCTTGCAGGCCACCATCGCGCTTCGGGTAAGCCACCCGCAGGCCTTCGACGGGGAGCAACGGCGCGGTGGACATGCCTGCATTACACAACGGGCGCCGGGCGCAACATGCAGAACCGCGAGACCGAAACCGCGATGTCAGTCGAGGCGGTGGGTCGGCTGGTCCGCGTGCGCCACATTCAGCACGGCGATCATGCTCATCAGGGCCTGCGGGTCCACCGGCTTGACCATGTGGTGGTCGAACCCGGCTTCGTGCGATCGGCGGCGGTCCTCGTCCTGCCCCCACCCCGTCAGGGCGATCAGCAACGCGCCCTTGCCCTTCGGCTGCTCCCGGATCAGGCAGCAGGCTTCATAGCCGTTCAATTTCGGCAAGCCGATATCGAGCAGTATCACGTCGGGCCGGTACTCGCCGGCCAGGTCGACCCCTTGCCGTCCGTCGTAGGCCGTGCGCGTGTCGTTGCCCATCATTTTCAACAACTCCGACAAACTGTCTGCAGAGTCCCGGTTGTCGTCCACGATCAGGATGCGCAGCAGCGACTTCATGGCTGCTGGTGCGTCGTCGACCTCGGGCGCCTGCACTGCCGACCCCTCGTTCACCAGCGGCAAGCGCACGCTGAACTCGCTGCCCTTTCCCGGCCCGTCACTGTGGGCCTGGATGCTGCCGCCGTGCAATTCCACCAGACGTTTCACCAGCGTCAGACCGATGCCCAAGCCACCCTGCGACTTTTCCAACGACGCATCGATCTGCGTGAACATCTCGAAGACTCGGGGCAACTGTTCGGCGGCAATGCCGATGCCGGTGTCCTTCACCGTCACCACCGCGTCGCTGCCCTGGCGTTCCACATGCAGCTGGATGTGACCGCCCCGCTCGCTGTACTTGGCAGCGTTGTTCAACAGGTTCAGGAACACTTGTGCCAGCCGGGTCATGTCGGCATCCACGATCAGCGCCTCTTTGGGCAGCGTGACGGTGAGTTGGTGGCCCATCTGATCGATCAACGGGCGGCTGGTTTCCACGGCACTGTTCAACACCGTCGGCAAGGGCAGATGAACCTTGTGCAGTTCGAGCTTGTCCAGGCTGATGCGGCTCACGTCCATCAAGTCATCGATCAAGCGCACCATCTGTGTCAGTTGGCGTTCCATCATGGCGCGGGTCTTTTCGATCGTCGCCGGCTGCCCACCCGCCAGCTTCATCAGTTGCAGGCCATTGCGCATCGGGGCCAGCGGGTTGCGCAATTCGTGAGCCAGGGTCGCCAGGAATTCGTCCTTGCGGCGGTCGGCCTCGGACAAGTCGGCGGCCAACTGCCGCAACTGAATCTCCGCTGTCTTTCGCTCGGTCACGTCCAGGTTCGTTCCCACCACCCACTCGGTTTCGCCCTGCGCGTTCGCCCGCACGGTTTCGACGCTTTCGATGTGGCGCATTGCGCCGTCGCCGCGTCGGCGGATGCGGAATTCGCGGCGGCTTTTCCCGCCGCGGCGCACGGTGTCCTGCAGGACGCGCTCCTGTTCGGGCAAATCCTCCGGCAGCACGGCGCCGCTCCAGTCGCTGTAGTGCACAAAACCATCCGCCGTCGGCGCGATACCGTAAAGGCGGAACATCTGCGCGTCCCACCGAAGCGCATCCGTGTGGACGTTCCGCTCCCAGACGCCCACCGCTGTGGCCTCGGTCGCAAGCTGCGTGCGCTCCTCGCTCGCGCGCAAGTTCTCCTCGGCAGCGCGGCGCACCGCAATGTCCATTGCAGATGGAATCAGATGCGTGATGCGCCCTTCCGTATCGCGCAGCGGCGCGACTTGAAAGTCGATCCAGATCCGCGTGTCGCCTGCCATGCGCACCGACGTGTCGTAGCGCACGATTTCGCCGCTGGCGGCACGTTTGCACGCGTCCCGCAACTGCACCTGGATCTCGGGGGAGTAGTTCCACCAGAAGCAATCCCAGAACTTCTTCCCGAGCACCTCGCTGGCCGGTATGCCGGCCGCCTCCACCGGTGCACGGTTCGCGTAGATCAAGGTCCCGTCTGCCGTCATCACGCCGACGAAGGCAAAGAGATTTTCCAGGACGCTGCGGGTGAACTGCTGGCTTTCACGCAGCGCGTCCTCCGCCTGCTTGCGCTCGGTGATGTCGTTGCTGCCGCCCACCATTCCCAAAAAATCGCCTGAGGCGGAAAAACGCGGATGGGCGCGGGACTCCATCCATCGCCAATCCCCTTCGAGCCGACGCGCACGCACCAGGGCGTGGAAGGGGCGGCGGTCCCGCACGCAGGCGCCAAATTCGCCCGCATAGCCCGCCAGGTCTTCGGGATGCACCAGCGGCTGCCAGTTCGGGCCGGCGACCTGCTCAGGCGTCACGCCGAAAAAATCACGATAGGTCTGGTTGACGAACTGCAACGCCCCTTGGGCATCGTGAACCCAGATCATCAGCGGCAGGCCATCGGCCATGGTGCGGAAGCGCTGCTCGCTCTCCCGCAACGCTTCTTCGGACCGTGTGCGCTGGGTGATGTCATCGAAAACGGCGACAAAGTAGCCTGTCATCGGGCAATAAACCGATACCGACAGACGCAGGCCCATAGGCATGAGATCGATCTCGAATCGCTCTGGCTGGCCGGTCGAGGCGACTCGGCCATAGATCTCGAACACTTCCGGGTGCAATTCCTTGAGTCCTGGAATGATCTGGGTGACCTTCTTGCCGGTCACGTTCTGCAAGCCGGTCAGTTTTTCAAAGGTGTCGTTCACCGCAAGATAAACAAAGTCATGTGGCAGGCCTTGCTCGTCAAAAAGCATCTGGCAATAGGCAAATCCGTCCAGCATGTTCTCGAACAGCGCGCGGTATCTGGCTTCGCTGTCACGCAGGGCTTCCTGCGCGCGCTTGCGCTCGGTGATGTCGCGAAAGACGCCGACGTAGCCGGATGAGGTGCCGCTGGCGTCGCGCAGGGCCGTGACGCTCGTTTCCACGGCGAGGTCGCGGCCATCGTGGCTGCGGTGAACGATCTCGCCGCGCCATTCGCCGCGCTCGTGCAACGCGGCCTGCACCCCTGTTTCCGTCTCCAAGCTCGGCCACTGCGGCGTGAAGATCTCGCCGAGCGTGCGCCCGAGCGCTTCACTGGCGGGTAGGCGGTACTGCCGCTCTGCGGCGGCGTTCAGGTAAATCACGCGCTGCTCGGCATCCACGGCAATGACGGCGTCGCCGACCTGCGCCAGGATCTCGCCACGGAACTCGTTCGACGCGGCGTCGAGACCTTGCAGCGTGAAAAGCTGTGGGCCGTCCCTGGTTTCGACCACGATCGAATCGACGTCGCCGGTGCGGATGGCGCGCAGGGTGTCCTCGGCTTCCTCCAGCTTCAGGCGCAGCGCGGCGTTCTCAGCGCGCAGTTGTTCCTCGGGCGAAATGTGGGTGGCCATGCGGTGCGTGCGGTCTGCGTGGAGGGGCATCAGGCTGCCGACGTTCTCAAGTCGAGCCCGAGCAGAATGCGCTCGGTCTGCGACATGTCGCCGATGAAACGGCGCAGTGGCAGCGGCAGCTGCTTGATCAAGGTCGGCGCGGCAATGATCTGCTCGCCTTCGGCCAGCGTGGCGTGACGGGAGATGTCGATGACTTCCAGCAGGTAGCGCCCGTGCAGATGCTCCTCGCAAATCTTGCGAATGTTCACGATGGCGCGCGTGGAATGCGGCGTGGTGCCGGTGACGTAGAGCCTGAGAACGTAATGCGCTGTGGGCCGTGCCGCCGTGACGGCGGCTTCGAAGGCGGCGACGTCGTTGCTGCGAGCGGCGGGCTTGTTCATGACCTGCTCACGGCCTGACCGGTTGCACGTCCAGGCCGACCAGCACGCGCTCTTCGTTGGACAGGTCGCCGATGATCTTCTTGATCGGCTCGGGCAGCCGTCGCACCAGCGTGGGCACCGCCAGGATCTGGTCGCCTGCGGCCAGCGCCGGCGTCTTCAGCAAGTCGATGACCTCGATGCGGTACTGGCCGGCGAGGTGCGTCTCGCAGATGCGCTTGAGATTGGCAAAGGCGGCGAGAGACTTGACGGTCTGGCCGGCGACGTAGAGGCGAAGTTGAATGATCTCGGGCTTGCTCATCGTTTGCTCTTCGTCTTTGTTTCGGTGGTTTTCCCGCCCGAGCGCCGTTGCGCCATGGCTGCGTCGATCTGTCGGTTGTGCGTCTCCTGCCAACTGTCCTGCGCGAGTGTGAATTTCGCCTCGGCTTCTTCGGCCTGGCCTTGCGCCTGCAGTGCGGCGATCTGCGCTTCGATGGCCTTTTGCCGGCTTGCGAGCCGCAGCAGATTGCGATCGTGATCCCGCAGCCGCAACTCGGCGCTGGCCTGCTCATGCGCCGCGTGCGCCACACGCGCGTTGCCGGTGAGCACGCCGCCCGCGCCGAGATACACGTCCACGAGATCGATGCCCGCATCACTGAGCACGAACTCGCGCATCTGGTTCGAGTGCGCCATGCCGCGCGACTTCAGCACGAAGATCATGCGGTTGCGCTCGCCATTCGATTCGACATTGCGCAGCAGCAGCCAGGTGTCCATCAGCGACGACACGCCGACCTGCGAATCCTCTGGCGTGCTTGCGCCCGTGCCCGTGCCGCTGCCGCCCGGAGTGAGGCTCGTGAACAGCGTGGTGATCTGCTGCTGCTTGAAGAAGTCGATGAGCCGCATCAATGTCGGCTTCACCTCTGCCTCGGTGCGTTCGAGTGAAAGATTGCTGATCGGATCGATGATGACGACCGCGGGGCGGAATGCCTTCACCGTGTCATGAATGGCCAGCAGATGCTGCTCCAGCCCCTGCAAGGTGGGCCGTGAGGCGTGAATCTGCAGCAGGCCTTTTTTCAGCCACGGCGCAAGGTCCAGACCGATCGAGCCCATGTTGCGGACGACCTGCGCGCTCGATTCTTCGTAGGCGAACAGCATCACCCGCTCGCCACGGCGGCACGCCGCTTCCGCGAAGGCAGCCCCCAGGCTGCTCTTGCCGGTGCCAGGCGTTCCGGAGACGAGCACGCTGCTGCCGCGAAAGATGCCTTGGCCGCCCAGCATCTCGTCCAGCCGCGCGATGCCGGTGGACAGGCGTTCCGTGGGCGCCGCGTGATCGAGCCGCAGCGAGGTGATGGGCAGCACCGAGATGCCGCGCTCGCCGATGAGAAACGGGTACTCGTTCGTGCCGTGCACCGAGCCGCGGTACTTCAGCACCCGCAGGCGGCGGGTCGAGATCTGCTCATGCACGCGGTGGTCGAGCGTGATCACGCAGTCGGCCACGTACTCTTCCAGACCGTAGCGCGTGATGGCATTGCCCTCGCCCCTTTCGCCGGTGATGATGGCCGTCATGCCGCGAGCCTTCAGCCAGCCGAAGAGCCGGCGCAATTCGGCGCGCAGGATGGCGTGATTCGGCAGCCCGGCGAAAAGCGCCTCGACGGTGTCGAGCACCACGCGTTTGGCCCCGATCGAATCGATGGCGTGCCCGAGCCGGATGAAGAGGCCTTGGAGGTCGTATTCGCCGGTCTCCTCGATCTCGCTGCGCTCGATGCGCACATGGTCGAGCGCGATCTTCTTCCGCTGGACGAGCCGGTCGAGATCGAAGCCGAGTGAGCGCACATTGGCCGTCAAGTCGGCGGCACTTTCCTCGAACATCATGAAGACGCCGGGCTCGCCGTACTGCGTGGCGCCGCGCACCAGGAATTCCACGGCCAGCATCGTCTTGCCGCACCCCGCGCTGCCGCAGACGAGCGTCGGCCGCCCTGCAGGCAGCCCGCCACCGGTGATTTCATCGAGGCCGGTGATGCCGGTGGGCGATTTGGAGAGACCGGGCGTCGCGGGTGGGTCGGACTTTTTGTTCATGGCGCGCTGAGTTGTCCGATATCTGCAGTTTGTGACAGTCTGACTGGGCCATGACACTGCACCCCGATGGTCGCCATCATGGCCCACGCATTTCATGAGCAAGCTCTGGCCTTTCGGCTTTCGCTTGGACAGCAAACACCATTGACTTTGCCTGCCGAGACAGTTCTTGTCCAGAGACTGAGAATGAGTCCGTCGGGCCATCGGACGGCGTGCCCCTCAGGAGTAGCGCTCGGTCGCGAACAGCAGCCAACTGGGCGCTTTGCGGCAGCTGATCTCTACTTCGCGGCTTTCGGGTCCAGCGCGTCGCGCAGACCATCACCCAGCAGGTTGAACGCAAGGCTGACGATGAAGATGGCAGCGCCCGGCGCCGCGGCCACCCACCATTGGTCCAGCACATAGGCGCGGCCGGCGGCGATCATCGCGCCCCACTCGGGCATGGGCGGCTGCGCGCCCAGGCCGAGGAAACCGAGGCCGGCGGCGGTGAGGATGATGCCGGCCATATCGCCATGTCCAGCGTCACGCGCACGATGACGCTGGGCACGCACATCGGCATCACATGCCGCAGCACGATGCGCGCGGGCCCGGCGCCCAGCAACTTCACGGCGTCGATGCAGTCGGCCTGCCGGATGCTGAGTGTTTCAGCCCGCGCGATGCGCGCATAGGGCGGCCACGAGGTAATGGCAGTGGCGATGACGGCGTTCTCGATACCCGGCCCCAGCGCCGCGACGAACGCCAACGCCAGATTGAGCCGCGGGAAGGCGAGAAAGATGTCGGTGATGCGCATCAGCACCGCGTCGACCCAGCCGTCGGCATAACCCGCAGCCGTGCCCACCAGCAAGCCGCTGGGCGCGGCCGGCACGGCTACCAGCGCCACCACGTACAGCGAGATGCTGCTGCTGTGCATCAGCCGGCTGAGGATGTCGCGGCCCTGATCGTCGGTGCCGAACAGAGCATCACGAAGGGGCTCGTCTTGCGGAACTCGGCCTGTATCTCCTGATAGAGCTTGGCGCGCTTGGTGGCGTCACGCTCCAGCGCCGCGGCATCGCTCTTCTTTGTCAGTTCCGGAATGTTTCAGGCATTGCGCCAGGCCAGGGGCTTGGTGGCCGCGTTGTCAACGTTGTCGGCGTTGCGCGCGAAGGTGCCGGCGTTGGTGTGCGGGTCCCAGTAGTCGGCGCCCCAGCTGCCGATGTAGATGTCGTGGCTGCCTGCGCGGTACTTGGTCAGCGTCTGCTTGCCGTCGCCGGGCAGGATTCACGTCTCGATGCCGGCACGCCGGAGCGTCTGCTGTATGGCCTGGGTGATTCCCTGGTTGGCGCGCCGCTCGCGCACCTTCAGCGGGCCGCTGCCGGCGTGGTTGGTCTTCAGCCAGGCGGCACCCATGTCACCGGCCTCCTCTTTGCTCATCACGAGCTTCTTGTCCACCACTGCGGCCACCGTGACCGTGAGGCAGTTGAAGACCAGCATCGGCGCATAGGCCTTGTCGGTTTCCAGCGTCAGCGAAAGCGGGCCGGTCTGCTTCCCAGCATCTCGCCGGCGCTGATCTCGAAAGCCTCGGCAGGGTCCAGGC
>JBBSCV010000058.1:0-14600 GCA_038249925.1 Burkholderiales bacterium | reverse complement strand
TATGCTCAGCCTCATTCCGAACGCACTGCGCGAAGCGGCCTACGCGTTGGGCACGCCGAAGTGGAAGGTCATTGCGGCCGTGACCTTGAAGGCAGCGCGTGCGGGCGTGATCACCGGCATCCTGCTGGCGCTGGCTCGCATCGCAGGTGAAACTGCACCGCTGCTGTTCACCGCGCTGTCCAACCAGTTCTTCACCGCCGACTTGGGCGAGCCCATGGCCAGCCTGCCGGTGACGATCTTCAAGTTTGCGATGAGCCCTTACCAGAACTGGCAAGAGCTGGCGTGGGCCGGTGTGTTCCTGATCACCCTGGGTGTGCTCGGTCTCAACATCCTGGCGCGTGTGCTCTTCCGTAACAAGTATTGAGCAAGGGACTTTCCATGGACACCCGAGTCGACCTGCCGACCAGCGAGCGCGTGAAGATTTCCGTGCGCAACCTCAACTTCTACTACGGCTCTTTCCTGGCCCTGAAGGACATCAACCTCGACATTCCCGAGCGCAAGGTCACGGCCTTCATCGGACCGTCGGGCTGCGGCAAGAGCACGCTGTTGCGCGTCTTCAACCGCATGTTCGAGCTCTATCCAGAGCAACGTGCAGAAGGCAGCATCAGTGTGGACGGCGAAGACATCCTCAAGAGCAAGCGCGACGTGACACTCATCCGCGCCAAGATCGGCATGGTCTTCCAGAAGCCGACACCGTTTCCGATGTCCATCTACGACAACATCGCCTTTGGCGTGCGCTTGTTCGAGACGCTGCCGCGCGTCGAGATGGACGAACGTGTGGAGTGGGCGCTGAAGAAGGCCGCGCTCTGGGGCGAGGTCAAGGACAAGCTCAATCAGAACGGCGCCAGCCTGTCGGGCGGGCAGCAGCAGCGGCTGTGCATCGCACGCGGCATTGCCATCAAGCCCGAGGTGCTGTTGCTCGACGAGCCGTGCTCGGCGCTGGACCCGATCTCCACCGGCAAGATCGAGGAACTGATTCACGAGTTGAAGGCCGACTACACCGTGATGATCGTCACCCACAACATGCAGCAGGCCGCACGCTGCAGCGACTACACCGCCTACATGTACCTGGGCGACCTGGTCGAGTTCGGCCCGACTTCGGAACTCTTCATGAAGCCCAAGAAGAAGGATACCGAGGACTACATCACCGGGCGTTTCGGCTGATGGCTCGCGGGCGCGTCAGAATCGCGACATGAGCGACAAGCACCTTTCGACCCAGTTCGACGCCGACCTCAGCGGCATTTCGGCCCGCGTGCTGGAGATGGGGGGCCTCGTCGAGGCCCAGCTGGTACAAGCCATGCACGCGCTGACCACCTTCAACAGCGACATCGCTGCAGATGTGCTGCAGAAAGAAGAGCGCGTGAACCAGATGGAAGTGGCCATCGACCGCGACCTTTCGGCCATCATCGCCCGCCGCCAGCCCACGGCGCGTGACCTGCGGCTTTTGATTGCGGTCAGCAAGGCCATCGCCAACCTCGAGCGGGTGGGCGACGAGGCCGCGCGCATCGCCCGCACCACACAACGACTGATCAGTGCCGGCGTCTCCACGCGCCTGCCGGTGGGTGACCTCGCCTTCGAGGCCGATCTCGCCGTCGCGCAACTGCGCAAGGCGCTGGACGCCTTCGCCCGTCTGGACACCGCGCGCGCGCTGGAAGTGTTGAAGCAGGACGACCAGATCGACCAGGAGTTCGATGGACTGCTTCGCAAGCTGATCACCTACATGATGGAAGACCCGCGCACCATCTCGTCGAGCATCGATCTGGTGTTCGTGGCCAAAGCCATAGAGCGGGTGGGCGATCATGCCAAGAATCTGGCCGAAGTCATCATCTACGTCGTCAAGGGCACTGACGTGCGCCACACCTCGATGGCCGACGTCGAGAACGCAGTGCGTTGAGCCGGGCCGCGACCATGCCCCGGGTGCTGGTGGTGGAAGACGAGGCATCGATTGCCGAACTCGTCGCGATGAACCTGCGCCACGCCGGGTTTGACGTGGTGCTGGCATGCGACGGCGATGCAGCTCTGCGCGAGGTGGCGCGTGAGCTGCCAGACGTGGTGCTGCTGGACTGGATGCTGCCGGGTCTGACCGGCCTGCAGCTCTCGCAGCGCTGGCGTGCAGACCCACGCACCCGGGCCTTGCCCATCATCATGCTGACAGCGCGTGCCGCAGAAGATGACCGTGTCAGCGGATTGGACGCAGGCGCCGACGACTACCTGAGCAAACCCTTCTCGCCCAAGGAATTGCTCGCACGCATCCGAGCCGTCCTCCGTCGGCGCGCGCCAGAGGCGCTCGACACGGCGGTCGAGGTGAACGGGCTGCGTCTTGACCCCGTCACGCACCGCGTCACGCGACGACTGGATGGCGAAGGTAGCGAGCCGCGCGAAGCCAAGATGGGACCGACCGAGTTCCGCCTGCTCCACTTTTTCATGAGCCACCCCGAGCGCGTGCACAGCCGCGCGCTGCTGCTCGACCGCGTTTGGGGCGACCACGTCTTCATCGAAGAACGCACGGTCGACGTGCATGTCAAGCGCCTGCGCGAGGCCCTGGCTCCGGTACAAAGCGCCGCGCTCATCGAAACCGTGCGCGGTGCCGGGTATCGGCTGACGCGGCAGCCCGCCAGCGCTTCGGCCTGACGGCGCGCCGACGGCACACACGGCAGGCGGCAACATGGGCTGGTGGCTGTTGCGCACCCTGGGCGCGGTCTTCCTGGTCCTGCTGGGTGCCGCGTTCGGGGCCTTCGGGGGCAGTTTGCTGAGCGGCCCGCTGGTCGGCATGGTGCTGGGTGGCCTGCTGGTCTTCTTGCTGGTGGTGCTGCGTGACTCCTGGCGCGGGCAGGGGCTGATGAACTGGTTGCGTGGGCCGCTGACAACACCCGCTCCGCGCGACAGCGGCTTCTGGGGCGAACTGGCCTACCGCACTGAAAAGGCGCTGCGCTCCCGGGAGCTGAGCACCCAGCGCGAGAGCGAACGGCTGGCCCAGTTTCTGTCCGCCATCGAGGCCTCGCCCAATGGCGTGATGCTGCTCGATGGGGCCGACCAGATCGAGTGGTGCAACTCGATGGCCGCCGAGCACTTCGGCCTCGACCCTGAACGCGACCGTCGCCAGCGCGTGACCAACCTCGTGCGCACGCCGGCCTTCGTGGCACACCTGCAGAGCGGCCGTCATGACGAACCCGTCGAGTTCCCCGGACCGCTGGGCCGCAGTTCGCTGTCGGTGCTGGTGCGGCCCTATGGTGACGGCATGAAGCTCGTGCTGTCGCAGGACATCACCGCGCGCGAGCGTACCGAGGCCATGCGTCGCGACTTCGTCGCCAACGTTTCGCATGAAATCCGCACGCCGCTCACGGTGCTGGCGGGTTTTGTCGAAACGCTGATACAGCTGCCGCTGTCCGAGCCGGAACGCCAACGCGTGCTGCAGCTGATGGGCCAGCAGGCCGATCGCATGCAGGCCTTGGTGGGCGACCTGCTGACGCTTGCCCGGCTGGAAGGCAGCCCGCGGCCGGCGCCAGACAGGTGGTGCCGTATCGGCGACGTCATGCGGCAGGCGCGGCGCGATGCCGAGAGCCTGTCAGCCAGCCGCCATACGTTGACCAGCGAGGGTGGCGACGATGTCGAAGTGGCAGGCAGCGAGACCGAGCTCTACAGCGCGGTGGCCAATCTGCTGAACAACGCCGTGCGCTATACGCCCGACGGTGGCCGCATTCTGCTGCGCTGGCTGTGGCGCGACGACGGCGGTGGCGAGATCGAAGTGCAAGACTCCGGCATCGGCATCGCGCGCGAACATCTCAGCCGCCTCACCGAACGTTTCTACCGCGTCGATGGCAGCCGTTCTCGAGACACCGGTGGCACGGGCCTCGGCCTGTCCATCGTCAAGCACATCGCGCAACGCCATGGCGGTGAAATCGAAGTGCAGAGCGAGCCCGGCAAGGGCAGCTGCTTCCGCCTGGTGCTGCCCGCGATGCGCGTGCGTCGTCGACGCGAAGTGGTGGCTGCCTGAGGGCAGCCGGCGTTTCAGGGCGCGCTGCGGCGCAGCACCTGCGTGATCTCGTCGCGGTCGGTCGGCCGGCGCACCTGGCCCACGAGTTGCCAGCCTGGTGAGGGTGCAGGCAGTGGCTGGCTCTTGCTGACCAGCAACTGGTGATCGCAAGGCCCCTGCAGCGCGTCTGCACTTGCGTCCACGCGCCAGCGGCCGAAGTATTCGAGTGCTGCCACTGTGGCCGGCGGCAGCGTCGGGCCGGCGATGCAAGCCTGCGGCGGCACCAACGTGGCCACGCGCTGCACCAGCGCGCGCGGGCTGCGCGCGTAGTCCAGCGCCGGCAGCCACAGCGTCATGAAAAGCAGCCAGCACAGGGCCACGCCGCCAGCCGGCAGCACCAGGCTCTTCCACAAGGCTTCACGGTGGCGGCCGGTGCGCCAGCGCACCAGCCACACCCAGGCCAGGCTGCCGGCCACGCCAAAAACCAATGCCAGGGCTGAAAAGGGCGCTTCGAAGCCCGGGAGCAGCTTGGCGACATTGGCCGCCGTCTTGACCGGTGTGCCGGTCTGCATGGCCACGTAGATCACCCAGATGGTGATGGCGCAGAGCGTGAAGAAGAACATCGAGAACCAGTCGATGGCCGCTGCTGCGCTGCGCCTCAGGGTGGGCAGGGCAAAGGCGGCCAGCACCGCCATGCCGGGCAGGCCCAGCATCAAGGCGCGGTCTGAGCCGCCCATGGCGACATTGGCCACCAAGGCCACGCCCACGGCCACCAGTGGCACCGACAGATGGCGGTGCGACAGATGGTGCCGCCAGCGCCACAGGGTCCACAGCGCCAGCGGCCACACCGGCCACATGAACCACAACCATTGACGCGCCAGCGATTGCAAATCGGCCGGGTCCAGGCCGTGGGCGCGCCAGCGCCAGGCGCCCAGAAGCATGGCCAGCAGGGCGGCACCGGCCATCGCCACGGCGATCCAGAGTGTGAAGGCGCGCACCTGGGCGTAGCGCGAGAACGCACACACCACGAGGCCCGCCAGCCCCACGGCCAGCGCCATGCTGGGTGCACCGCTTCCGGCCAGCAAGGCCAGTGCGGCGACGACGGCCAGGCGCGAAAGGCGAACCCGATAGGGCGCTGCAGCCAGCGCGTAAATGAACAGCGCCATCGCACACAGCTGGCCGAGTTCGGGCGTGGTTTCGTGGCCCAGCTGCAGCAGGCCCAGCGTGGCCATCAACGCCAACACCGCGCCGTCGGCGACGGCACGTGCGTAGTCGATGGGCTCTGCCTCGCCGCCGAAAGCGAAGGGCACGGGCTGTGCAGCTTCGGTGCGGGCCAGGTGAAAGGTCGTGTACCAGGTGAGCGCGAGAGTCAGTGCCAGCAGCAGCGCGAAGGGCACCCGTGCAGCCAGAGCGGGGTCGAGCCAGCCCTGGCCCATCAAGATGAAGACGGCGCCCAGCCAGTGCGGCAGCAAGGCGGTGTCGGCCGGCAGCCCCCCGAGCATCGGGCCCCACCAGGGCGTGCGTCCCTCGGCAATGGCCACCATCTGGCCGAAGGCCGTGACATCGGCATTGCGCCACGGGTCGCGGCCGACCAGGCCTGGTAAGAGGTAGGCGGCGCATAGCAGCAACAGTGGCACGCGCGGCAGGCGGCGCGCACCGCGCACGGTAACCAGGGCGGGCTTGGGGCTGTTCAAGGCAGGGCCGATGCTATCGAAGCTGCCTCGCCGCGCGCGAAGGTCGTGCCGCCTCCGGCGTCTGCGCATGGCTGGCACGGGCGACAAAAAAGGCAGCCGAAGCTGCCTTTGTCTGCAAGGGTGCCGTGGGCCACGCGGTCAGTCGGCAGCGCCGTCGGCAGCCGGTTCAGCAGCTGCAGCAGGAGCGGAGCTCTTCTTCAGGCCGACGCGCGCGAACTTGTTGCGGAACTTCTCGACGCGGCCGCCCAGGTTGTCGATGCTCTTCTGGGTGCCGGTGTAGAACGGGTGCGTCTCGCTGGTGGTCTCCAGCTTGATGAGCGGCAACTCGCGGCCGTCTTCCAGCTTGATCATGTCCCGTGTCGGCGCGCAGGAGCGCGTGACGAACTTGAAGCCGTTGGACAGGTCCTGGAAACAGACCTCGCGGTAGTTCGGGTGTATGCCGTCTTTCATCAGATACCTTTTTGGTGATCCCGTGTTCGGGTGTTCCGGTGTTCCGGTGTTCATGTTCGGGAGCCACGCTGCACCATGCAGCGCACTTTCCGGGGGCTGAAAAAAAAGATTCGCTCAGCAGGCGAAAAACCAAAAATTATAGACCAGCGTTCAGCATCAACCGCCGCGGCGCATCATGTCGAAGAAGTCGAGGTTGTTCTTGCTCTGCTTCATCTTCTCGAGCACGAACTCCATGGATTCGATCTCGTCCATGTTGTAGAGCAATTTGCGCAAGATCCAGGTCTTCTGCAGGATTTCGGGCTTCAGCAGCAATTCTTCGCGACGGGTGCCGCTCTTGTTGATCAGGATGGACGGGTAGACGCGCTTCTCGGCCATGCGGCGGTCGAGGTGGATCTCGCAATTGCCGGTGCCCTTGAACTCTTCGTAGATGACCTCGTCCATCTTCGAGCCGGTATCGATGAGCGCCGTGCCGATGATGGTGAGACTGCCGCCTTCTTCCACGTTGCGCGCTGCGCCGAAGAACCGCTTGGGCCGTTGCAGTGCGTTGGCGTCGACGCCGCCCGTCAGCACCTTGCCGCTGGAAGGCAGCACGTTGTTGTAAGCCCGCGCCAGGCGCGTGATGCTGTCGAGCAGGATCACCACGTCCTTCTTCAACTCGACCAGACGCTTGGCGCGCTCGATCACCATCTCGGCCACTTGCACGTGGCGCGCTGCGGGTTCGTCGAAGGTGGAGCTGATGACTTCGCCGCGCACGCCTCGCACCATCTCGGTCACTTCCTCTGGCCGCTCGTCGACAAGCAGCACGATCAGGTGGATCTCCGGGTGGTTGGCCACCAGCGCATGGGCGATGTGTTTCATCATCACCGTCTTGCCGGTCTTGGGCTGCGCCACCAGCAATGCCCGCTGGCCTTTGCCGATGGGCGCAATGAGGTCGATGATGCGCGAGGTGATGTTCTCCTCGGCCTTGCTGTCACGTTCGAGCTTGAACTGCTGCGTCGGAAACAGCGGCGTCAGATTCTCGAACATGATCTTGTGCTTGCTCTCCTCGGGCGTGATGCCGTTCACGCGGTCGACCTTCACGAGGGCGAAGTAACGCTCGCCGTCCTTGGGCACCCGAACTTCACCTTCGACCATGTCGCCGGTGTGCAGGTTGAAGCGGCGGATCTGGCTCGGCGACAGATAGATGTCGTCGGTGCTGGCCATGTAGCTGGCTTCGATGCTGCGCAGGAAACCGAAGCCGTCGGGCAGCACTTCCAGCACGCCGTCTCCGAAGACTTGCTCGCCGCCCTTGGCGCGCTTCTTCATGATCGCGAACATCAACTCCTGCTTGCGCAGGCGGGCGACGTTCTCGATTTCCAGCGCCTCACCCATCGTGATGAGTTCGGAAACGTGCTGGGCTTTCAGTTCGGACAAGTGCATGGGGCAGCACCCTCGGGGGCAGATGCGTTGCGGCTTTCGCGCCTTGATCGTTCCAAGGCTGGCGTGGGCACGTTATCGCGGGTGGTTGGCGCCGAACCTGCGCAGCGGGCCCCTTGGGGGCCGGCGTTTGTCAGCCCGAGTCGTGGCTGACGGTGCGTGCGCGGCGGCGGGTCAGCCGGCCCGCGTCTGTCGACGCTGACCGGTGCCCGGAATTATAGATGACCGTCGAGGAACGCGGTCAATTGTGCTTTCGTCAGCGCGCCCACCTTGGTGGCGGTCAGCTGCCCGCCCTTGAACAACATCAGCGTTGGAATGCCACGGATGCCGAACTTGCCCGGTACTTCGCGGTTCTCGTCGACGTTCATCTTGGCAATCTGCACCCGCCCCTCGTAGTCCTTCGACACCTCGTCGAGGATGGGCGCAATGGCCTTGCAGGGGCCGCACCACTCGGCCCAGTAGTCGACGAGCACGGGCTTGTCGGCAGCGAGCACGTCGCTGTCGAAGGAGTCGTCGGTGATGTGTTTGATCAGATCGCTGCTCATGGGGGGTCTCCGCGCCTGGGCACAGGGCACGGTGGCGCACCTGCGAAGGCCGCTCGATTTTGTCACATCGATTCCTCGGCGCTGGCTGTCGATGGCAGCGCTGTGGCGGCGGTGTCGATGGCCGCCGCCAGCGCCCTTCAGGGCCTGGCCATCCGATTCGTGACCGATCTCGACCAAAGTTGTCGGGCTTAAGCGGTGCTCTTTCGGGCTTCGCTGCTGGTGCCATCGCGTTTCAATCCGGGTGTCATGCCAGCCTCTCGTCCCGACTCACCTGCCCAGGCACGCGGTTCCGCGGTGCGCTGGTTCGGCCGCATGCAGTTGCTGAAGCTGCTGGGCAAGAGCGAGCGCACGATGGCCTGGCGTGTGGCCGATCCGCGCAGCGGCCAGGAACTGATGCTCGTGCTGCCGCGTGTGCAACCGGCCGATGCCGCTGCACTGGAACGCTGGAACCAGACCATGCGCCAGGCTTCGCGCCTGAGCCACCCGCAGTTGGCCACCGTGGTGGAAAGCGGCGTGCAGGATGGCTGGCCTTTTGTCGCCTACGACCCGCGCGACACCGCCACCCTGACCGAACGCTTGCCCGCACGCGGCCTGCCCGGTGTGGAAGCGGCAGGCTGGGCCGTGCAGGCATTGCAGGGCCTGGCCTACGCACACGAGGCGGGCCTGAGCCACCATGACTTGCAGCCGCACCTCGTGCTCGTCACCGACAGCGGACAGGTGCGGGTAGCCGGTCTGGCTGTGGCTTGCGAAATGGCGGTTGCCAGCGATGCTGCGCAGGCCACCGAGGCTGGTGCGCTGCGCGATCAGCGCGACGCGGCGGTGCGCGACGTGCTGGCTTGTGGCCTGCTGCTGCACAGCCTGCTCACTGGCCAGCCCGCGCTGGAAGAGCCTGATTTCGGCAAGATCATCGCGCGCATGCCGCCGCTGGGCCGCGAAATCGTTCGCCTGCCCTGGACGACGGGCCAGCCCGTGCCCGAGCCGCTGCGCGCCATCGTCAACCGCGCCACCGACCGCCAGGAGCGCCAGCGCTACCGCAACGCGCGCACGCTGCTGCGCGCCATGGAAGGCTGGCTGCACGCCGAGGCCAGCAGCGGTGGTGGCCCGCTGGCGCTGCTGGCCGACAAGCTGCGCACGGCCGGTGTCTTGCCTGCGTCGCCGGGGGGCGCCGAGCGCGCTGCGCGCGTGGCGCTGATGGAGCGTGAACGCACCATCGAACTGGCCGAGGTGGTGCTGGAAGACCTGGCCTTGTCCTTCGAACTGCTGCGCCTGGTGAATTCAGCCCAGGTGCGCGGCGCGCAGATCTCTGGCAGCGGCCCGGTGCTGACCGTGCGCCGCGCCATTGCCATGCTCGGCATGGACGGCGTGCGGCGCGCCGCTCTGGCCCTGCGGCCCTGGCCGGGCCCGCTGAACGAGGCGGGCGCGGCCGACCTGCAGCGTCTCGTCGACCGCTGCAAGCGCGCTAGCCGCGTGGCGCTGGTGCTGCGTCCCGCCGGCTATGACGCGGAGGTGGTGTACCTCGTCACCCTGCTGCAGAACCTGGGGCGTCTGGTCGTGAACTACCACTTCCCCGACGAGGCGCAGCAGATCCGCCGGCTGATGCAGCCCGCGGCGCCGCCGCGCGAAGGTGAACCCGAAGACCCCGGCATGACCGAGGAAGGCGCCGCCTTCGCAGTGCTGGGCACCGACATCGAATCCATCGGCACCGCCGTGGCGCGCCAGTGGGGCCTTGACGACAACGTGCTGGCGATGGTTCGCCGCCAGTCGGCGGCGACCAGCCCTCGTGCGCCTGACAACGACAACGACTTGCTGCGCACGCTGGCAAGTTGCGCCAACGAAGCCGTCGACGCGTTGGCCCAGCCCGCGCCGCGCCTGGTGGCGGCGCTGACGCGGGTGGTCTCGCGCTATGGGCGCCAGTTCGACTTCGGTCTGCGCGAACTGCAGGCCGCGCTGCAAGCCCAGGCACCCAGCGCGCTCGGCGCGACGGCGCAGCCGCCGGCAGCCGCATCGGCAGAGCCGGCAGCCTTGTCGAGGGCGCAACGATGAGCGGCAACGACACAGGCGCGGGTTCTGGCCCCGGCAACTTGGCACGCTTCGAGTTGCTGCGTGAACTGGGGCGCGGCGCGCAGGCTCGTGTCTGGCTGGCCCACGACCCGCGCCTGGACCGGGAAGTGGCGCTGAAGCTGCTGGATGCCGAGGCCGATTCCGACGCCGTGACCGAGTGGCTGCATGAAGCCCGCGCCGTCAGCCGCCTGAGCCACCCCAACGTGGTACCGGTGTTCGAGGCCGATGAAGTCGACGGCCAGCCCTATCTCGTGTTCGAGTATGTCGAAGGCCCGACGCTGTCGCAGGCGCGGCGTGGCCAACCCGCCATGCCGGCGCGACAGGCTGTGGAACTCATGATCGGCGTGCTGGACGCGCTGGCCGCAGCGCACGAGCAAGGCATCGTGCATCGCGACCTGAAGCCTTCCAACATCCTGCTGGGCAGCGACGGCCGCGCCCGCGTGATGGACTTCGGCATCGCCGCGCGCGTGGCGCCACCGCGCCGCGCCGCCGGCCGCCGCAGCCGCAGCACAGAAGCTCCCGATGCCAGCGACGGCCGCATCATGGGCACACCGGGCTACATCTCGCCCGAAGCGGCGCGCGGCGAGCCGCCGGTGCCGGCCATGGACGTGTTCGCTGCAGGCGTGCTCCTGGGCGAACTGCTGGCCGGCGCGCCGCTGATGCGCGAGATCGACCCCTGCCGCGCCGTGGAACGCGTGCAGAGCGAAGACCTCATGCTGCCCGACACCGTGAAGGTCGACGCCACGCTGCGCGGCATCGTGCAGCGCGCCATCACGCGCGACATCGCCTCGCGCTACGACAGCGCGCGTTCGATGCAGAGGGCGCTGCGTGCCTGGCTGAAGCCCGAGGGCGCGGCCGAGCCCGAAGCCGGTGCCAGCCACGCCACGCTGGAATTCCTGCTGCGGCGCATGCGCCACAAGACCGACTTCCCGGCGCTGGGCTCCAGCATCGTGCGCATACAGAAGGTTGCGACGTCCGAGACCGACTCCGTCAAGAGCCTGACCGACGAGATCCTGAAAGACGTGGCGCTGACCAACAAGCTGCTGCGCATGGTCAACACGGCGCAGTTCTCGGCGGCGGCCGGCGGCGGCATTGCCACCGTGTCGCGTGCGGTGGCGCTGGTCGGGTTCGCGGGCATCCGCAACATGGCCTTGTCGGTAGTGCTGCTGGAGCACATGAACGACAAGGCGCATGCCGCGCTGCTGAAAGAAGAGTTCTTGCGTGCGCTGATGGCGGGGTCTCTGGCCGATGTGCTGACCAGCGCGGCACGGGAAGGCGAAGAAGCCTTCATCGGCGCCATGTTCCAGAACCTCGGCCGCCTGCTGACAGAGTGCTACCTGCCCGACGAGGCCATACAGATTCGCCAGGCCTTGGGCAAGGACCTGACCTCCGCGGCTTCGCGCCGGGCGCGCGAGGACTCTGCGCGCAGGGTGCTGGGCATGAGTCTGGACGACCTGGGCGCCGGCGTTGCCAAGGCCTGGGGCCTGCCTGAAAGCCTGCAGCACGCCATGCGCACACCCGACGGGCGGGCGCCGAGCAAGCCCTTGGAGCGCGGCCCCGAGCGGCAGCGCTGGCTGGCGCGGGCGACCAACGCGATGTCTGACGCCATGCTGGGCAGCGACGGGGACGCACAAGCCACCGCGCTGCTGCGGGCCGCCGAACTTTATGCGCCGGCGCTGGGCCTGAACCCGCGCGAGATGGTGGCGTCGGCCTTCGCATCGCGCAGCCACTTGAATGAACTGGCCCAGGCCATGGGGGTGCACGTGGCGGCTGGCGCGCCAGCACGCCGCCTGCTCGAAGCTACCAATCTGCAGTTGCCGTCCGTTGCCAGCGCGGGCTCGGCCCATCTGAACGCTGACGAGGCGCCCACGCTGGTGTTGGGCGAGGTGGGCAACGAAGCGCAGCAAGCGTTGAGCAAGACGCTGGCGGACGTGCGCTCGGCGCTGGCCTCGAAGTCGATGCGGCTGAGCGACGTCTTGCCGATGGTGCTGAACACCATGCACAAGGCGCTGGATTTCCGGCGCGTGATCTTGTGCCTGCGCGAACCTGGCCATGCCCGTCTGCAAGGCCGCATCGGGTTGGGGCAGGGCGGCAACGAACTCAGCGGCGCGTTCCTCATTCAGCCGGATGCGAACGCCGCCTCCGACCTCTTCGGCGTGCTCTGCGCCAAGGGCGCTGACCTGCTGGTGAGTGACGCCAAGACGGTGGCCGCGCGCCTGCCGGCGTGGTACCGGCAGAAGGTGAACGCACCCACCTTCCTGCTGATGCCGCTGATGCTCAAGGGCCAGGCCATCGGGCTCATCTACGCCGACAAGGCCACGCCGGGCAGCATCGTCATCGGCGAGGCTGAACTCGCGCTGTTGCGCGCCTTGCGTGACCAGGCTACAGCGGCCTTCTCAAAAGGCCAGGCCTAGGCGAAGTGCGGTGGGCGAGGGTGCCGAGCCTGACCCCGGCACTGGTTGCAACGCTAAGGGCTGCTTGGTTCCCCACCTGACCCGGTTGGGCGCGCTTCCATGCGGGGAGGCCCGGCGGGGCACATTGTAGGCGAGCGCCCCGGCACGACTTCCACCGCCGCGCCCTGCCGCGGCTCAGCGCAACTGCAGCGACTCGGCGCCGAATCGCACGCCCAGCGGTTCGATCAGCAACTCCTTGGGGCCTGCTTCCACCTGCCCCGCCACCCAGGCGGGCACGCCGGCATCCTGCGCTACCGAGACGCAGCGCTGCGCGTGTTCGGCCGGCACGAAAAGCGCAAAGCCGGCGCCCATGTTCAGCGTGCTGTAGGCCTCTTCGGCGTCATGCCCCGCCTGTTCGGCAATGAAACGCAGCACGGCGGGCACTGGCGGCACTGTGTGCACACGGTAGGTGAGTGCCTTCGCGTGGCGAAGCAGCTTGCGCCAGCCGTGGCCTGTGATGTTGGCTGCGTAGTGCACCGGCACGCCGGCGGCCCACAAGGCTTCGGTCACAGGCGAATACAGCGTGGTGGGCGCCAGCAACGCTTCGCCGTAGCCTAGGCCGGGGGCAATCTCCGTCAGATAGCCCTCGGGCAGGCGTTCAGCCAACTTGCGCGCCAGGCTCAGGCCGTTGGCGTGGATGCCGCTGCTGGCCAGCAGCACGATGGCATCGCCCGGGCCCAGCTTCTCGCCCAGGCTCAGCCGTGGCTTGGGGTTGACGAGGCCGGTGCACGAGGCCGCCAGGTCGATGCGCCCGGCCTCGACGATGCCCGCCAGCGCCGGCGTTTCGCCGCCGCCCCATGCCACCTGGCAGACGTCGCAGGCGGCCTTCCAGCCTTCAACCAGGGCTGCAGCGCGCTGCGCGTCGGTGAACCATTCGCTGCCGCCGGCGGCCCAGTAGGCCTGCACCACGAGAGGCGTGGCGCCGACGGTGATGAGGTCGTTCACGGCCATCGCGATGGTGTCCTGCGCGATGCCGGCAAAGTAGCTCTTGCCGGTCAAGCGCTGCATCTCGTCGGCCACCAGCGTCTTGGTGCCCAGGCATTCGACGATGCTGGCCAGATAGAAGGGGCCGACATCGACCACATAGGCCGATTCGCCGCGCGAAGCAGCCACTTCTGAAAAGCCGTGGCCGGTCAGATGGCTGGCGGTGGACGAAGCCGCGCGCTGCGCGGCGACCTTCAACGGGTCGATGAGTTCGTACTGCACGCCGGACTGTTCGTAGCTCAGCGGGGCGTTCGGCGGAACATGCAAAGACACGGGCGGCGACACAGACAGCGACACAGACGGCGGGGTGGGGGCAGGGCGACTCATGTCTGAATTATCCCCGGGGGCCGCCGCCTAGAATCAATCCATGTCCTATGTCGTCCTCGCCCGCAAATACCGCCCGCGCAGCTTTGCGCAGATGGTGGGGCAAGAGCACGTCGTGCAGGCGCTGACGAATGCGCTGACCCAGGGTCGACTCCACCACGCCTACCTCTTCACGGGCACGCGCGGCATCGGCAAAACCACGGTCAGCCGCATCCTGGCCAAAAGCCTGAACTGCACCGGCCCCGACGGCAGCGGCGGCATCACTGCCGAGCCCTGCGGCGTGTGCCAGGCGTGCACAGAAATCGACGCCGACCGCTACCTCGACTATATCGAGATGGACGCCGCCAGCAATGGCGGCAAGGACGAGATCAAGGATCTCATCGAGCGTGCCGCCTACAAGCCCGGCGTCGGTCGTTTCAAGGTTTTCATGATCGACGAGGCGCACCAGCTGTCGAAGGACGCCTTCAACGCGCTGCTGAAGACGCTGGAAGAGCCGCCCGAGTACCTGAAGTTCGTGCTGGCCACCACCGACCCCGAAAAAGTGCTGCCCACGGTACTCTCGCGCTGCCTGCAGTTCAACCTGCGGCCGATGGCGCCGCAGACCGTGCGTGATCACCTTCAGCGGGTTCTGGAGGCTGAAAATGTGCCGGCAGACGCGGGTGCCCTTCGCCTGCTGGGCCGCGCGGCGCGGGGTTCGATG
>JBBSCV010000057.1:0-14639 GCA_038249925.1 Burkholderiales bacterium | reverse complement strand
GCACGAAGGGCCGTGCGCCGGTGGCGATGACGATGGCGCGTGTGCTGAGCACCTGCACACGGCCGTCTTCGCGCGTGATCTGCACATGCCAGGGGTCGAGAATCTTGGCCGTGCCGATCTGCACGTCCACGCCCAGCGAGTCGTAGCGCTCGACAGAATCGTGCGGCGCGATGTCTTGCACCACTTGCGCGATGCGGTCCATCACCTGCGCGAAATCGAGCTTGAAGTTCGCCTCGGCGATGCCGTAGCGGGCGCTGTGGCGCATCTGGCTGGCAAGGGTGGCGGTCTTGATCAGCGCCTTGCTCGGCACACAGCCGTAGTTCAGGCAGTCGCCGCCCATCTTGTGGCTTTCCACCAGCGTCACCTTGGCCTTCACCACCGCGGCGATGTAGGCCGTGACCAGGCCCGCCGCGCCAGCGCCTATCACCACCATGTTGCGGTCGTAGCTGCGCGGCTTCCTGTGCGCCCAGGCGGCGTAGACGCGGCGCGCTTTCACCATGTCGACGAGCTTCTTGGCGATGAGGGGGAACACCCCTAGCAGCACGAAGCTGGCCACCAGCCCCGGCGACAGAATGCCCGCCAAAGACGTGATCTGCGCCAACTGCGTGCCTGCATTCACGAACACCAGCGTGCCCGCCAGCATGCCGAGTTGGCTGACCCAGTAGAAGGTGACGGCACGCATGGCCGTCAGCCCCATCAGCAGGTTGATGACGAAGAAGGGAAACACCGGCACCAGGCGCAGCGTGAAGAGGTAGAGCGCACCTTCACGCGCGACGCCCTTGTCGATTTCGGCCAGGCGCGCACCGAAACGCGCCTTGATGCTGTCGCGCAATACATAACGTGCGAACAGCATGGCCAGCAAGGCCCCCAGACTGGAGGCAAAGCTGACGATGAGCGTGCCCGTCCAAAGCCCGAACACCGCGCCGGCCAGCAGCGTCATGATGGCCGCGCCGGGCAGCGACAGCGCTGTCGCTGCCACGTAGGCAGCGAAGAACGTGCCGGCCACCATGGCGGGACGGGCGGCATAGAGCTCGGCGATCTCGGCTTGCGCTGCCTGGGCCGCATCGAGGCTGAGGTAACGGTTCAGGCCCAGTGCGAAGAACGCCACCACGGCGCCAATCAGCGCCAGCAACAGCAAGGTTTTCTTTAGATTCAAGCAGGCTCCAGGCGCTGCCGGTCTTGTCGGCAACGCAGTGGTCGACCTTACACCGCGGCAGCAGATTGCTCTTGGCTAGTGCTCAGCGCCGCCAGTGGCTTGCAGGTCTTGGTGCTGACCCAGCGCCGCGGACAGCGCCAGTCGCACCCCCGCCACCTGGGTGGCGAGTTCCAGGCTGGCCTGGCCCGGCAGCCGTGCGGCTTGCTCGGGCAACAGCGGCACATGCATGAAGCCACCGCGCACGCCACGACGGGTTTGCAGCGCGTGCATCAGGCCGTAGAACACATGATTGCAAACATAGGTGCCAGCCGTCTGCGACACCGACGCCGGCACACCGTGGGCGCGCATGGCAGCCACCATGGTCTTGATGGGCAGCGTGCTGAAGTAGGCGGCCGGGCCGCCGGGCACGACGGCGGTATCGACGGGCCGGGCGCCGGCGTTGTCGGCAATGCGCGCGTCGTCCACGTTGATGGCCACACGCTCGGGCGTCAGATCGCAGCGGCCCGTGGCCTGGCCCAGCGCCAGCACCAGCACCAGACGCGGGCCGTGCTGCGCCAGGGCCTCTTGCAGTACCGACAGCGACTCGCCGAAGACGCAAGGCAGTTGCACCGCCACCACCTGCGCGCCGGCAATCACTTCACCCTGCAGCGCCTGGGCCACCCGCCATGACGGGTTGGTGCTTTCGCCGCCGAAAGGCTCGAACCCCATCAGCAACACGGTCGGCAGCACGTCAGCAGGCAATGTCGGCGGCAGGGTCGGCAGCACGCTCGGCAAACCGGTCTCAGGCTTGGCCATAGCCCCCGCCGCCGGGGGTTTCGACCACGAACACATCACCCGGCGCCATTTCTGCGCTGCCGATATGGCCCAGCATCTCCACGCTACCGTCGGCGCGCTCGACACGGTTGATGCCCAAGGCACCGGCCTGCCCGCCAGCCATGCCGAAGGCGGGCACCTTGCGGCCATTGCTCAGGATGCTGGCCGTCATGGCTTCGAGAAAGCGCACGCGGCGCACGCCGCCGTCACCGCCGCGCCAGTGGCCAGCGCCGCCGCTGCCGGCGCGGATGGCATAACTTTCCAAGCGCACGGGGAAGCGGAACTCCAGCACCTCGGGGTCGGTCAGGCGCGAATTGGTCATGTGCGTCTGCACGACGCTGGTGCCGGCAAAACCCGGGCCGGCACCGCTGCCACCGCTGATGGTTTCGTAGTACTGGTAGCGCGCATTGCCGAAGGTGAAGTTGTTCATCGTGCACTGGCCCGCCGCCATCACGCCCAGCGCGCCGTACAGCGCGTTGGTGACGCAGGTGGATGTCTCCACGTTGCCTGCCACCACTGCGGCAGGCGGACGCGGGTTCAGCATGCAGCCCTCGGGCACCACCACGTGCAGCGGCTTCAGGCAGCCGGCGTTGAGCGGTATGTCGTCGTCCACCAGCGTGCGGAAGACGTACAGCACCGCCGCCATCGTCACCGCCTTGGGAGCGTTGAAGTTGTTGGGCAGCTGCGCGCTGGTGCCGGTGAAGTCGATGGTGGCTTCGCGCGCGGCGGTGTCGACCGTGACCTTCACGTCGATGTGCGCGCCGTTGTCCAGCGGCAGCGTGAACTGGCCGTCTTTCAGCGCGGTAATGACGCGCCGCACGCTCTCTTCGGCGTTGTCTTGCACATGTTGCATGTAGGCCGCCACCGTGACGCGGCCGAACTGCGCCACCATCGCGTCCAGCTCTTCGACGCCCTTCTGGTTGGCGGCAATCTGCGCGCGCAGGTCGGCAATGGTCTGGTCGGGGTTGCGCGCCGGGTAGGTACCCGAAAGAAGCGCAGCGCGCAATTCCACTTCGCGCAGCACGCCATCGCGCACCAACAGAAAGTTGTCCAGCAGCACGCCTTCCTCGTCGATGGTCTTCGAGAACGGCGGCATGCTGCCCGGTGTGATGCCGCCGATGTCGGCATGGTGGCCGCGGCTGGCGACATAGAACGAAGGCGCGCTGTCGATGTCGCCCTCCAGATACACGGGTGTCACCACCGTCACGTCCGGCAGGTGCGTGCCGCCGTGGTAGGGGTCGTTCAGCACATAGACATCACCGCGCTGCATGGCCGGGTTGCGCGCGATCACGGTCTTGATGCTTTCGCTCATGCTGCCCAGATGCACCGGCATGTGCGGGGCGTTGGCAATCAGTTCACCCGCAGCGCTGAACAGCGCGCAGCTGAAATCGAGCCGCTCCTTGATGTTCACGCTGTAGGCGGTGTTCTGCAAACGCAGGCCCATCTGCTCGGCGATGTTCATGAAGAGGTTGTTGAAGACCTCCAGCATCACCGGGTCGGCTTCGGTGCCGATGGCATGCTGGTTGGCGCGCGGCAACACACGCTGCAGTTCCAGTGCGCCGCCAGCCTTCAGCACGGCTTGCCAGCCGGGCTCTACCACCGTGGTGGCGTTCTTCTCGGCCACGATGGCCGGGCCGGTGATGGTGGCGCCGGGCTGCAAGGATTCACGCACGAAGAGGCCCGCGTCGTGCCACACACCGCCGCTGTGCAGGCGCACTTGCGCACCCGACGCTGGTGTGTGCGGCGCGGCTTCTTCGCCCGCCCCGCTGCCGCCACTGCTGGGGATGCCGCTGTCATGGCGCTCACCTTCGCCCACGGCCTCGACCGACACCGCCTCGATGACCAGTGCCCGGCCCGGCATCAGGAAAGCAAACCGCTGGCGGTAGGCAGCCTCGAAAGCCGCGGTGATGGCGGCCCTGTCGCCGAAGGGCAGCACCAGCGCCGTGTCGGTGCCCTGATAGCGCACATGCACCTTGCGGCGCGGCTGCACGCTGGCGCGCGGCACGCCTTGATCAGCCAGCTCCTGCGCCGCAGCTTCAGCCAGCAGCGCCAGTTGCGCTTCGGCTTCGGCCAAGCCGGCGGCCTGCAGCGGCTGTTCCACCGAGGCCTCACGCATCGCGATCTGGTCGGCCAGGCCCATGCCGTAGGCACTCAGCACGCCGGCCAGCGGGTGCACGAACACGCGCTGCATGCCCAAGGCATCGGCCACCAGGCAGGCATGCTGGCCGCCGGCACCACCGAAGCACTGCAGCGTGTACTGCGTGACGTCGTAACCGCGCGCCACGCTGATGCGCTTGATGGCGTTGGCCATGTTCTGCACGGCAATCTGCAAATAGCCCTCGGCCAGGTTCTCGGCCGTGGTGGTGCGGCCGGTAGTCTGCTGTACACGTTCAGCGAGTTCGCTGAACTTCGCGGCCACGCCCACGGCGTCGAGTGGTTCGTCGGCGTTGGGGCCGAAGACCTTCGGGAAATGCGCCGGCTGTATCTTGCCGAGCAGCACATTGGCATCTGTCGTGGCCAGCGGCCCGCCGCGGCGGTAGCTGGCCGGACCGGGGTTGGCGCCGGCGCTCTGCGGGCCCACGCGCAGCCGCGCGCCGTCGAAACCCAAAATGCTGCCGCCGCCGGCCGCCACCGTGTGGATGCTCATCATCGGCGCGCGCATGCGCACGCCGGCCACATGCGTTTCGAATGCGCGTTCGAACTCGCCGGCGTAGTGGCTGACGTCGGTGCTGGTGCCGCCCATGTCGAAGCCGATGACCTTGTGGTGGCCCGCCGCCGTGGCCGTGCGCACCATGCCGACGATGCCGCCGGCGGGGCCGGAAAGAATCGCGTCCTTGCCCTGGAAGCGATGCGCCTCGGTGAGGCCGCCGCTGCTCTGCATGAAGTAGAGCCGCACGCCCGGCATCTGTGCGGCCACCTGGTCGACATAGCGTCGCAGGATGGGTGACAGGTAGGCATCCACGACCGTGGTGTCACCGCGCGAGACCAGTTTCATCAGCGGGCTGACCTCATGGCTGACGCTGATTTGCGTGAAGCCGGCCTCGAGCGCCAGGCGTGCCGCCGCCTGTTCATGCGCTGTGTAGCGGTAGCCGTGCATGAAGACGATGGCACAGGCGCGCATGCCGGCATCGAAAGCGGCCCACAGGCGTTCACGCAAGTGGGCTTCGTCCAGCGGGCAGAGAACATCACCCTGCGCCGAGACACGCTCTTGCGCCTCGATCACGCGTTCGTACAGCAGTTCGGGCAACACGATGTGGCGGTCGAAGAGCCGCGGCCGCGCTTGGTAGGCGATGCGCAGCGCGTCGCGAAAACCCTGCGTGGTGATGAGCAACGTGCGTTCACCCTGGCGTTCCAGCAGCGCGTTGGTGGCCACGGTGGTGCCCATCTTCACGCAGTCCACCAGCTCGGGGGTGATGGCGGTGCCGGCGGGCAAATGCAGCATCCGGCGTATGCCTTCGACCGCAGCATCCGGGTACTGCTCGGGGTTCTCGGACAGCAGCTTCAATGTCTGCAGAACGCCGTCAGGGGCACGGCCGACGATGTCGGTGAACGTGCCGCCGCGGTCAATCCAGAACTGCCAGCGTGGGTGCATGCGGGTCATCCTTTTCGTTGGGGGTCAGGTCTTGCCTTTTGCCTGCCCGGCCTCGAACGAGGCGATCAGTCGGCTCACCCTCGACACCGACAGCCCGAGCTCGGCTGCCAGCTGTGTCATCGTGAAGCCTCCATCGACATGCGCGGTGCGAAGGGCTTCGTTTCGCGTCAGCCCGTCCTGCATCAGTTGATCGAGCGATTGTGGACGGCTGCGTTCGGTGCGCGGCACTTCACGCATCTGGCGTTGCCGAGCCGGCAGCGCTGCCAAGGCGCCTTCGACGAAGGCGTCACTTCCCAAAAAGACCTGCTTGCGCAAGCCGGTGGCCCAGAAGTCGGCGCCAACCGCCTGACCGAGCAGTTCGGCATACAGCGCAGCGGCCTTGCGGCTGTCGCCCGGGCCAGCCACCGGCCGCGCCAGCAGATAGCCGTGCAGGCCGTCGGTGTCGAGCCAGGGCGGGGTCGGCTCAAGGCCGAGATGCGCCCGGGCACTGGACCACGGCCATGCCTGCGGCACATCCACCAAACCAGCGGCCACGGGGTTGCGTTCGACGTAGCGACACAGCGTCAACAAGTACGCGTCCCTGTCGACCAGGATGGCCTTGAATCGGCCCTGAAACAGATGCCCGGCCAAGTCATGACGCCGATTGAAGCGCTGCGTGTAGACACCGTTGAGATGGCGCATCAGCCGCGACAGGTTGGCCTGCCGGGTGTGCAGCACCAGGTGGTAGTGGTTGCCCATCAGGCAATAGGCCAGCACCTGCGCGTCGAAGCGTTCGGCGGCCTGCGCCAGCACATGCAGCTGCAGCCGGCGGTCTTCGGCATCGCGGTAGACCGGCTCTCGCCGGTCACCTCGGGATGTGACGTGATAGACGGCGCCGGGGAACTCGATGCGGAGAGGGCGAGACATTTGCAAAGCTTACGGGCGGAGGGGGCAAAAGGCAAGACCTGACCCCTAAAAGCTGCTAAAAGCTGAGGAGGGCTTGCGCCGGGGCGGGGCACGCGGCCCGGTTGGCCCCAAACCTGCCAGAAGATGACCCGCGTTGTGCCCGCTTCTCTTGCCTTCACCCATCCGACTTGGCGCATAAGCTGTTCCCGAACTGCCATCTCCCCGAAGCTCGACTGCCCGCCGAGCATTCGGGCCCCGACGCCGCACTGGGAAACCCACATGTCCGACCTGTCCCAGCCCCCGCAAGACAAACTGCCACTGGAGTTCAGCCTCTTCGCGTGGCCGACGCCTGAATTCGCGGCCTACCCGGCGCCTGCGGTGCCGCTGGCGCCGCCTGACTGCACGCTGGAAGGCATCAACGGCAAGTTGATCGAAGGGCAGCTGAGTCTCTTCGACACCGAACGCGGGGTGATGCAGTTGCGCATGCCGGGGCAGCGCAAGCCGTTGCCGCTGCGCATGGACCAGTTCCGCCGCCTGAAGCTGCATGAGCCACTGCTGCCGGCCGAGCCGCACGCAGACACCAACGGGCTGCCACACCTGCCACGCCTGCCGCGTCTGCCCTTCACGATCGAGATGAAAGGCAGCCCGCCGTGGCAGGGGTCGACCGTCGGCCACCACGAAGAAGCCTGGGGCATCTTCCTGTTCGAGCCCCTCGACGACGCCATGGGCCCGCCGGGCCAGTTGCGACGCTGGTTCGTGCCGCGTTCGGCCTACGTGCGTGCCGAAGTCGGCATGCTCATCGGCGCGGCGCTGGTCGAACAGCACTCGGTCACGCCCGATCAAATTCACGAGGCGCTGGGCGAGCAAGAATCCCTGCGCGGCCGCAAGCTGGGCGACATGCTCGTGGTCAGGCAGGTCATCACGCCCGATGAGCTGGCAGAGGCCATCGAGGCGCAGGCGCGCATGCCCATGGTGCGCATCGGCGAGGCACTCACGGCGCTGGGTTTCATCACGCAGACGCAGCTGGACGCAGCCCTCTTGCAGCAGAGCGAAGACCGCACCGTGCCTCTGGGTGAGCTGCTGGTGCGCAAGGGTCTGGTCACGCGCGTCGACCTGCAAACGGCGCTGGCGCGCAAGATGGGCTACCCGCTCGTCGACGTGCTGCAGTTCCCTGCCGACGCCGAAGCCTTGGGGCGGGTGCCGTACCCGGTGGCCGTGCGTTTGGTGGCGCTGCCCTTGATGATGGCCGCGGGCCGCATGGTGGCGGCGCTGGAAGACCCCAGCGACCGAAAGAAGATCGACGAACTGGAATTCGCCGCGCAATGCAAGGTGGTGCCCGTGCTGTCGCGCGCCGGCGTGCTGCTGGGCGCCATCGACCGCGCCTACGAAAAGATGGGCGCCGCCGAGTTTTCACCCGGTCGCTACTACGACCCCGACAAGCCCATCGAGTTCGACCCCGGCGATGCCAGCAAGCTGCTGGCCAGCATGGAAAAGGTCGACGCCCATGTCGACGACAGCGACGACAAGGTGCTGGAGCAGAGCGACAACACGCTCGTGCGCCTGATCAACCAGATGATTCTGGAAGCGCACACGCAAGGTGTCTCAGACATCCACGTGGAATGCGCGCCGGGGCGCGAGAAGGTGCGCATCCGCTTCCGCCGCGACGGCCAGTTGCGGCCCTACCTGGAGCTGCCGCACACCTACCGCAGCGCACTGATCGCGCGGCTGAAGATCATGTGCGACCTCGACATCAGCGAGCGCCGCAAGCCGCAGGACGGCAAGATCAATTTCTCGAAGTTCGTGCAGGGCGTGAAGCTCGAACTGCGCATCGCCACCATTCCGACGCAGAACAACCTCGAAGACGCCGTGCTGCGGCTGTTGACCAGCAGCAAGCCACTGCCGCTGGACAAGCTGGGGCTGACGGCGGCCAACCTGCAGCGCCTGCAGGCGGCTTCACGCCGGCCCTACGGCATGCTGCTTTGCGTGGGCCCCACGGGTTCTGGCAAGACGACCACGCTGCACTCGGTGCTGGCCGCCATCAACACCCCCGAGCGCAAGATCTGGACCGCCGAAGATCCGGTGGAAATCACCCAGGCCGGCCTGCGCCAGGTGCAGGTGAACCCACGCATCGAGTGGACCTTCGCGAAAGCGCTGCGCGCCTTCCTGCGCGCCGACCCGGACGTCATCATGGTCGGAGAGATCCGCGATGGCGAAACAGCGCAGGTGGCCATCGAGGCCAGCCTCACCGGCCACCTGGTGATGAGCACGCTGCACACCAACAGCGCGCCCGAGACCGTGACGCGCCTGCTCGACATGGGCATGGACCCCTTCAACTTCGCCGACGCGCTGCTGGGCGTGCTGGCGCAGCGGCTGGTGCGCCGGCTATGCACCCATTGCGGCACCAGCCGGCCCGCCACGGCAGAAGAAGAGCAAGAGCTGCTGCAGGACTACCTGCACGCCTTCGGCGAAATGCAGCCACGCCCGGAGGCTGAAGACGTGATGGCCGATTGGCGCAAACGGTTCGGCAAGTCAGGCAAGTTGATGCAGTGCCAGGCGCCGGGCTGCGAAAAGTGCGGCGGCACGGGGTTTCGCGGCCGTGCTGCGCTGCACGAGCTGATGATGGTCAGCCGCGGCATGCGCCAGCTCATCCAGAGCGGGCAACGCGCCGATGAACTGCAACGCCTGGCACTTTCCGAAGGCATGCGCACGCTGCGCCAGGACGGCATCGAAAAGGTGCTGGCCGGGCTGACGGTGATCGAGGAAGTGCGCGCCAACTCCTGAGGCCTTGAGGCGACGTAGCGCGGTCGGCTGGTCTCGAACCGGCCCGACTGCGGCAACCCTGCGCGCGTGCAGACCCGTTTCTATGTCAAAACGAGAAACGGCGTCGGTCATGCCCGGCTTGTCCGATCAGGGTTTGCCGCAGGAAGCCAAGCCGGGGGGCACTACCTAGCATGCCGAGGCGTCGCACCGGGGCGGGCATCACCGATGCCAGCCGGTGCACCCCAGGCCACCCCCGGAGGAAATTTCCATGAGCACATTGGCGTTGACCGTCAACGGGCAGTCCGTGAACCGCGCCGTGCAGCCGGCGACCCTGCTGGTGAACTTCTTGCGCGAAGAGTTGCGCCTGACCGGCACCCACCTGGGTTGCGACACCGGCCAATGCGGCTCGTGCACCGTGCTTGTCGACGGCCGCGCGGTCAAGTCCTGCTCGATGCTGGCGGTGCACGCCAGCGGCCATGCCGTCACCACCATCGAAGGCGTGGCCGCGGCCGACGGCGCCATGCACCCCATGCAGACGGCCTTCAACGAATGTCACGGACTGCAGTGCGGCTTTTGCACACCGGGCATGGTGATGAGCGCCATCGATCTGGTGCAGAACCACGACCACAGCAGCGAAGCCAAGATTCGCGAAGCCCTGGAAGGCAACTTCTGCCGCTGCACGGGTTACCAGAACATCGTCAAGGCCGTGCAGCAAGGCGCTGCGGCCATGGCAACGACTGCCGCCTGATTGCAGCCTGAAGACCGCCTGAAAACCGCCTGAACCCCGCCTGAACGGAACAAATCCATGAACGCAAGACAAGGTTTCATCGGCCAGAGCGTGCTGCGCCGAGAAGACGCGCGCTTTCTCACCGGGCGCGGCCAGTACACCGACGACATCATCCTGCACGGCCAGACCTACGGCGTCTTCCTGCGCAGCCCGCATGCGCATGCCAACATCGTGAAGCTGGACACCAGCGCCGCGGCGAAGGCGCCGGGCGTGCTGGGCATCTTCACTGGCGAGCACTTCAAGGCGGTCGGCGGCCTGCCCTGCGGCTGGCTCATCAACAACATCGACGGCACGCCGATGAAGGAGCCCAAGCACCCGGTCATCGCCGACGGAAAAGTGCGCTATGTCGGCGACCGCGTCGCGCTGGTGGTGGCCGAAACAAATGAGCAGGCGCGCGCCGCGACGCAGCTGATCGAGGTCGAATACGACGTGCTGCCGGCTTACATCGACATGGCCCAGCCCGCCAAGGCCGGCGCCGCGCTGCATGTGGAATCGCCCGACAACCGCTGCTACCAGTGGCAGATCGGCGACGCCGCCGGCACCGAAGAAGCATTGAAGAACGCGGCCCACGTCGTCACCTTGAGCTTTCGCAACAACCGTCTGGTGCCCAACGCCATCGAGACGCGCGCCGCCAACGCGGCCTGGAACCCCAGCGACGACAGCTACACGCTGTACGTCAGCAACCAGAACCCGCATGTCGAACGCCTGCTGATGTGCGCCTTCGTGCTGGGCATCCCCGAGCACAAGATGCGCGTGGTGGCACCCGATGTCGGCGGCGGGTTCGGCAGCAAGATCTTCCTCTATGGCGAAGAAACGGCGCTCGTCTGGGCCAGCAAGCAGATCCGCCGCCCCATCAAGTGGACGGCCGAACGTTCCGAAGCCTTCCTGTCCGATGCCCACGGCCGCGACCACCTGACGACGGCGCAACTGGCGCTGGACAAGGACTACAAGTTCATCGGCTTCAAGGTCGACACCACGGCCAACATGGGTGCCTACCTCAGCACCTTTGCAAGCGCGGTGCCCACCATCCTGTACGCCACGCTGCTGGCCGGGCAGTACGCCACGCCGAAGATCAGCTGCACGGTGACGGCGATGTTCACCAACACGAGCCCGGTGGACGCCTACCGCGGCGCCGGCCGGCCCGAGGCCACCTACACGGTGGAACGCATCGTCGAGACGGCCGCGCGTGAATTGGGCATCGACCCCGGCGAGCTGCGCCGCCGCAACTTCATCCGCACGTTCCCCTACGCCACGCCCGTGGGCCTGACCTACGACATCGGCGACTACGACGCGACCATGAACCGCGCCGAAGAACTGGCCGACGTGCAGGGTTTTGCGGCGCGCCAGGCCGCCAGTGAAGCCAAGGGCCTGAAGCGCGGCATGGGCTACAGCGCCTACATCGAGGCCTGCGGCATTGCGCCGTCTTCGGTAGCGGGCGCCCTCGGCGCACGTGCCGGCCTGTTCGAGGCCGGCGAAGTGCGCGTGCACCCCACCGGCAAGGTCACCGTCTTCACCGGCAGCCACAGCCACGGCCAGGGCCACGAAACCACCTTCGCGCAGGTGGTGGCCGACAAGCTGGGCATCCCGCTGGACGACATCAGCATCGAACACGGCGACACCGGCAAGGTGCTGTTCGGCATGGGCACCTACGGCAGCCGCTCGCTGGCAGTGGGCGGCACCGCCATCGTGAAGGCGCTGGACAAGGTGATTGCCAAGGGCAAGAAGATCGCCGCGCACCTGATGGAAGCGGCCGACACCGACGTGGTTTTCGAGAACGGCGTCTTCAAGGTGGAAGGCACCGACAAGAGCGTGCCGTTCGCCAGCGTCAGTTTGACGGCCTATGTGCCGCACAACTTCCCGCACGACAAGCTGGAACCGGGGCTGAACGAAAACGCCTTCTACGACCCCAGCAACTTCACCTACCCCGCCGGCACCTACATCTGCGAGGTGGAAATCGACCCCGCCACCGGCGTGGTGCGCATCGACCGCTTCACCGCCTGCGACGACTTCGGCAACGTCATCAACCCGATGATCGTCGAGGGCCAGGTGCACGGCGGCCTGGCGCAGGGCCTGGGCCAGGCGCTGCGGGAAGACTGCGTCTACGACCCCGAGAGCGGCCAGTTGCTCACCGGCAGCTACATGGACTACGCCATGCCGCGCGCCGACGACTTCCCGCAGTTCACCGTGGAAACGGTGAAGGGCACGCCCTGCACCCACAACCCGCTGGGCGTGAAGGGCTGCGGCGAGGCCGGCGCCATCGGCAGCCCGCCGGCGCTGATCAACGCCATCTGCCATGCGCTGTCCATCAAGGACATGCCGATGCCGGCCAGCCCGCACAACGTGTGGAAAGCCATCCAGGCCGCCAAATGAATCCCCCCCGAAGCGCCTGCAGCGCCTCCCCCCCGGGGGGGCGCCCCCAGCGGCCCGGCGAAGCCGGTTCCGCGGCGGCCGCTTGATCGCGTCGTCTCATTCAGAGAGCAAGGAATCCCCATGCAAGCATTTGCCTACAACACCCCCAGCAGCGTGGCCGACGCCGTGAAGGCCGCGGCACAAGAAGACAGCACGTACATGGCCGGTGGCCAGACGCTGCTGCAGTCGATGAAGCTCGGGCTCATCGCGCCTTCGGCGGTCATCGACCTGTCGTCGCTGGCTGAACTGAAGGGCATCTGCCGCGACGGCAACGCCATCGTCATCGGCGCCGGCACGACGCACGCGGAAGTGGCGGCGTCGAAAGAAGTGCAGGCCGCCATTCCGGCGCTGGCCGACCTGGCCAGCCACATCGGCGACCGCCAGGTGCGCAACCGCGGCACCCTCGGCGGCAGCCTGGCCAACAACGACCCCGCCGCCTGCTACCCGGCCGCCGTTCTGGGCCTGGGCGCCACGGTGCACACGAACCAGCGGAAGATCAGTGCGGATGACTTCTTCGTCGGCGTCTACACCACGGCGCTGAGCGAGGGAGAAGTGATCACCGCGGTGAGCTTTCCCATCCCCGAGAAAGCGGGATGGCAGAAGTTCAAGCAGCCGGCCAGCCGCTTCAGCCTGGTAGGCGTGTTCGTGGCCCAGGGCCCAGCCGGTGTGCGGGTGGCCGTGACAGGCGCAGGCGCCAGCGGCGTGTTCCGCGCCAGCGGGCTGGAAGCCAAGCTGACCAGCGACTTCAGCGCCGCCGCGCTGGCGGGCGCCACGGTGTCGGCCGATGAGTTGAACAGCGACCTGCACGGCAGCGCCGAATACCGCGCCGCGCTGATCCCGGTGCTGGCGGGGCGCGCCATCGGCTGAAGGCAAAGCGCGCGCATACCGGCTTCAGACGCCGCCTGCGGGCGGCGTCTTGCGTTTCGACGCACTTTCAGCCGCTGTGGCCCCGCCGCAGCAGTGCGCCAGCAGTGCGCCCGCGGCCAACGGCGTGCGCCGTGTTCAGCGGGCAGGCCTGCCCCTCTGAACGAGGGACACTACGCCGAAGCGCGTATTCGCCGACGTGGCCCGGTCGGCTGCAATGGCTGCATCGCACCGCCAGTCTTGGAGCACCCTGCCATGCGCCCTCTCCTCGCCCGCCTTCTTGCTTCTTCGCTGCTGGCACTGGCCGCGGCCACAGCCCATGCCGAACCCGTCACGCTGGGCTACAGCAGCACCTCGACGGCACGCCACGAGCTCTTCGTCGATGACCCCGTGGTCACGGCCGAAGTGCAGATTCGCGGCAGCAGCGGCAGCTGGTCGCTGCAGCGTGGCGTCAGCAAGCGAGTGACCCTTGCAGACGTTTTCTTGTCCACCGGGCCGGCGGTCGCCGCCTGCTGCCAGGCTGAAGTGCACGACTTCGTCTTCGGCCTCAAGGTCGCCGGCATCACGCAGCAGATGACAGCCGCGGTGCGGATGACGGAAATCGCCAACGACCAGTACCAGTTCGACATGCTGGACCGGCCTGAGGTCTTCTTCGACCTCGGCAGCCTCGGCGTGCTGTCGGTGGATGTGTGGTCCTTTGCCTTTCAGCTGCGCGCCAACAACCCGTTCTACAACGCCAGCTATGTTTTCGCCGACGTGCGGCTGAGCGAGCGGCTGCAGGCCGTGCCGCTGCCCGCGACGCTGGCGCTCGCCTCGCTGGGGCTCGTGATGCTGAACCTGCAGCGCACGCGACGCCGCGCCTGATTCAGGCCGGCGCCGCCAGCGGCACCGCCAGCGAGAACACGCTGCCGCGCTCCGGCACCGAACGCACGGCCAGCGCGTGGCCCAGCAGATCGGGCTGCTTGCGCGCCAGGGCAAGACCCAGGCCCTGGCCGCTGCCGTCATGGCTTTCGCGGTCGCGGTCATCGAAACGGCGGTAGGCGATGAAGATCTGCGGCAGTTGCTCGGCCGCGATGCCCGGGCCGGTGTCGAACACCCGAAACAGCAGCTGCCCGCCACGCCGGCGCGCCGCCAGCAGTACGCCACCGCGTTCGGTGTGGCGCACGGCATTCGACGCGAGGTTGTCGATGATCGACTGCAGCATCTTCGGGTCGCTGTGGACCCGCGCGGCCTGCACTCGCGCTTGGGTCTGCATGCGCAGCCGCAGCCCCTTGTTCTGCGCTTGCAGGCCGAAATGCGCCGCCACCGCAGACATCACCTCGTCCACCGCGATGCTGCGCAGCGAGACCCGGGCTTCGCCGGCCTCCAGCCTT
>JBBSCV010000056.1:0-14717 GCA_038249925.1 Burkholderiales bacterium | reverse complement strand
GCAGTTCCTTGATGACGATGCGCGCAGGCGCAAAACGCGCGGCGGTGGCGGCCAGCGCGGTGATGGCCGCGTCGTCGCGGTTGCCGGCCTGCCCCAGTAACAGGCCCAGGCGCGCGGGCTTCAGCGCCTGTGCCACCTGCAGCAGCTGTGCCAGGCCGTCGGGGTTGTGGGCGTAGTCCACCAGCACGGTGGCTCCGCGCCAGGCCCAGCGTTCCAGCCGGCCGGGGTTGTCTTGGGGCTGGGCGCCGAAGCTCAGCAGCGTTTGCCGCAGCGCCGGCAACGGCAGGTCGCAGGCCACGGCTGCCAGCACGGCCGCTGCGATGTTCTCGACGTTGTGCCGCGCCGCGCTCTGCAGCGTCAGTGGCATCGCGGCGACACTGCCCAGTGCTGCTTCCACATCGCCCTGGGCCCACACCAGTTCAACGCTGCGGTCGATGTTGACGGTGCCGTTGCTACTGTGGCCGGCGGCGTCGCTGGCGCTGTCGCCGCCGCTGCCGCCGCTGCCGCTACCGCGATTGCCACCGCTCACGCCGCACACCGCTGCGCCGGTGGCGCGGTGGGCCACAAGCACCGGGTGATGCAGGTCGTGGGCAAACAGCGCCACGCGGCCGGCCGCGAACAGGGCCTGCACATGCGGCGTGCGCGCAGCCACGGCCATCAGCACCGCATCGGCGCCGTTGAGCACCAGCGTGCCGCATTCGCGAAGCGCGTGCGCCACCACCAGCTTGGCCTCGGCGATGTCTTCGACACTGCCGATGCCGTACTCGCCCAGGTGGTCGGCGCTGACGTTGGTGATGACGGCGGCGTCGGCCTGCCGCAGCGCCAGCCCGCGCCGCAGCAGCCCGCCGCGCGCCGTTTCCAGCACCGCGAACTGCACCGCCGGATGGCGCAGCACGGCGCGCGCGCCGGCCGGGCCGGCATAGTCGCCACGGCGTTCGACTTGGCCGCCCACCAGCACGCCCTCGGTGCTGCAACTGCCGGCCACGCGGCCGGCCTGCGTGGCCATGGCCACCAGCAGCCGCGTGGTGGTGGTCTTGCCGTTGCTGCCCGTCACCAGCAGCACGGGCTGCGTGTGCAGCTGCTGCCACGGCACATCCATCGGCAGCGGCAGCACCGCGCGCGGCCAGGTGCGGCTGCCGCTGCCGATGCCGATGGAGACGCTGTCGTCGTCGTCGAAACAGGGCAGGCCGTGGGCTGCCGCCGCAGCTTGCAGGCGCTGCAGCGGGCGCGATGACTCGGCCGCCGCAAGCGCTGCGCAGTGCGTGGCCAGGGTGGCGATGTCGTCGCCGAGCGGCTGTGTGGCCCCGAAGCCCTGCTCGGCCAGTGGCGTGTGTGCGTCGGCGGCCCGCTCCCAAGCCCATTCGTTGATGTCGGTAGCCGTCAGCAGTGCGTTCTCAGGCGCGACGAAGGCCAGCACCGTGCCTGCCGCGCTGCGTTCCGCCAGCGGCCGCGGCGCCGGCCAGCCCAGCGCGGCGCACAGCGCTTCCACGCGCTGCGCCCAGCCGGCCAGCGCAGCGGCGTCGGTGGCGGCGGGGCCCAGCGGCGTCAACGCCACCGCCGGTTGTGCAAACCAGCGGTTGGGGCCGGTCAGCCGGCGCGAGCTCTCGAAGACCGGCGGCGGGCCTTCGTCGTCGTCGTTCACCGGCACTCAGTCGGCAGCTTCGCCGACGAAGCGCAGGCCGCGTTCGTCGCGCACGAAGCCGCTGGCCAGCAAGGCGTCGTCAGACGGCGCCGAGCGCGCGCGGTCTTCGCTGTCGCGTCGTTCTGCGGCCGGTGCGGGCCGGTCAGCGGCCGCCGCCGTCGCGGCTGGGGCTGCAGCGGTCGTGTGGGGGCTGTCTGCGACAGGGGCCGTGTTCGCCGTGTTCGCCGTGCTCGTCGGATGGGCCGGCGCGCCCTCGGCCTTGAACTTCGTCACCTGCTTCCAGCTGCGCGTCAGCGCGTCGGCAAACACCAGCAGCAAATCGCCGAACTGCCCCATGCGCAGCGCGAAGTCGATGGCTTCCTGCTCGTCGGGAATGAGCGTGATCTGCTCGTCGCGCACGCCCTGCTCGCGCAGCACGGCGGCGATCATCAATGGCACCTCATCGCTCGCACGCCCGCGCAGGCCGTCGTCGCGGCGGCAGATGTAGTGGTCGAAGCGCCCGGCCACCGCGCGCGCAATGTCGCGGATGTCTTCGTCGCGCCGGTCGCCCGGCCCCGCCACCACCACGATGCGCCGGCCCCGCACGTCCAGCCTTGCGGCCAGGTCGGCCATCACGCCCACGGCATGGGCGTTGTGCGCGTAGTCGAAGATCACCTTGAACGGGTGCTCGTCGTAGACGTTCATGCGCCCCGGCGCCTGGAAGAAGGTGGTGTCGAAGGTGCGCAGGCCCTGGCGAATGGCGTCGAGCTTGATCTCGAGGCTGAACGCAATTGCGGCGGCGAACATCGCGTTCTGCACGTTGTGCATGGCGCGGCCTTCCATCGTGGCCGGGATCAAATGCGTCCACATCAGCGGGATGTGCCGGCCCTTGTCGTACAGCGTGATCATCTGCCCGTTCACGCCCGCTTCCAAAGCGCAGGCGCGGCCGCCGGCGCGGATGTGTTCACGCATGAACTCCGTCACCCCGGTGTGTTCTGGGTGGGTGGTGACGTAACACAGGTGCTTGGCATCGGTGTGTGCGCTCATGCGGATGACGTTCTCGTCGTCGGCGTTCAGCACCGCGCAGTCGCGCGCCACCTCGACCACGATGCGCTTCACCTCGGCCAGCTGTTCCAGCGTGTTGATGCCCTTCATGCCCAGGTGGTCGCTCTTCACGTTGAGCACCGCGCCCACGTTGACGAAAGGCACGCCCATGCCGGCGCGCAGCAGGCCGCCGCGCGCCACTTCCAGCACGGCAATGTCGATCTTCGGGTCGGCCAGCACCATGCGCGTGGCCACGGGGCCGGTCATGTCGCCTTCCACCGTGCGCTGGCCGTCGATGTAGACGCCGTCGGTCGTCGTCAACCCTGGCGTGTAGCCGGCCATCTTGGTGATATGCGCCAGCATGCGGCTGGTGGTTGTCTTGCCGTTGGTGCCGGTGATGGCGGCAATCGGCACGCGGCTGGGCGAGCCCGGCGGAAAGAGCATGTCGATGACGGGCCCGGCGGCGTCGCGCGGTGTGCCTTCGCTGGGCGCCACATGCATGCGAAAGCCCGGCGCGGCGTTGATTTCGCAAATGCCCGAACCTGAATTCGGCCCGGCCTTGTAGCTCTCGCTGATGTCGGGGCAGAGAAAGTCGACACCGCCGACGTCCAGCCCGATGGCGGTGACCGCGCGCACCGCCATCTCGCGGTTGTCGGGGTGGATGATGTCGGTCACGTCGGTGGCCGTGCCGCCGGTCGACAGGTTGGCGGTGCTGCGCAGCAAGACTTCCTGGCCGGCTGCCGGCACGCTGTCGACCGTCATTCCCTGGCGCGTGAGCATCAGGCCGGCCTGCGCGTCGAGCTCGATGCGCGTCATCACCTTCTCGTGCCCGATGCCGCGGCGCGGGTCCTGGTTCACTGCTTCCACAAGTTGCTTGATGCTGTGGGCGCCGTCACCGACGACCCGCCCCGGCGTGCGCCGGGTGGCCGCGATGAGTTCGCCGCCCACCACCAGCAGCCGATAGTCTCCACCGCTGAGGTAAGTCTCGACGATGACGCTGCTGCTGTGTTCGGCCGCTGCCGCAAAACCCGCGCGAACCTCGTCTGGCGTTTTCAGGCCGATGCTGATGCCGCGCCCATGGTTGCCGTTGTAGGGCTTGGTGACGACCGGGTAGCCCAGGCGCTCGGCGGCACGCACGGCGCGGTCGGCGCTGCGCACGAGTTCCTGCTTCGGCACCGGCAGGCCGCAGTTGCCGAGAATCTTGTTCGTCTCTTCCTTGTCCTGCGCCAGTTCCACCGCGATGTAGCTGGTGCGCCCCGTCACCGTGGCCTGAATGCGCTGCTGAAACTTGCCGTGGCCCAGCTGGATGAGGCTTTGTTCGTTCAGGCGCAGCCACGGAATGTCGCGGTCCATGGCGGCCTTGACCAGCGACGCCGTCGAAGGCCCGAGCGCGCGGCGCTGCGCGTAGCGGATGAACTCGTCGCGTGCTTCGGCCCACACCCAGCCTTCGGGCACCACGCCTTCGGGGCGAATCTCTGCCGGCAGCAGCGAACACAGCAGCTTGACGGCGAGTTCGGCGGCCTCCAGGCCCTCGTCGCGCTGCTCGTATTCATAGACCACGGTGTAGACACCGGGCTGCCCGTCCACGCTGCGTGTCTTGCCGAAACTGATGTCGTCGCCCGCGATGTTCTGCAACTCGATGGCCACGTGTTCCATCACATGGCCGAGCCAGGTGCCGTCGGGGTCGGATTCGTCACCCCGCATGCGCCTGATGAAACCGCCGGCCACGCCGTAGCTGCAGCCGTGGTCCTGCAGCCCGGGCAGCGCCGCCACCAGCGCGTCGACATAGGCGGCGCCCAGCCTCCCCGTGGGCCAGGCTTCCAGGGCCCCGAGATCGAGCACGAGCTTGATGACAGGAAAGTGGGCGTACAGCGACGGGCCCACATACACATTGCGTTCGACGATGCGCATCGCGCCGGTTCCTTCTGGCTTGCACAGACCGCGGGGCCACGCCCCAGTAGCGAAATCACGCGAAGCGTGCTGCCGCTGCGCCCGCTGCAGCGGGCGAGGCGGGGGAGGTTCAGGGCAGCTTTGCGGCCTGCCAGGTTTCGGTGCTGGTCAGGCTGCCGAGAAAGGCGACGATCTTGTCGATCTCGGCCTCGCTCAGGTCGCGCGGTTGCAGCAGCGTCGACTTGTTCGGGTCGGGCTTGCCGCCACTGGCCATGTAACGCACGGCTTCCTTCAGCGTGGCCACGCTTCCGTCGTGGAAGTAGGGCGCGCCCAGCGCCACCGAGCGCAGCGAAGGCGTCTTGAAGGCGCCGCGGTCGGCTTCGAGCTTGGTGACGTTGAAGCGGCCGACGTCCGGTTTTTCCTTGCCGTGCTCAAGACCGATGTTGAAGAAGGTGCTGTTGCCGTAGAAGGGCGTCGCGTGGCAGGCCACGCAGCCGGCCTTGCCGGTGAAGAGCTGGTAGCCCTCGATGGCGTCCTTGGACACGGCCTTGACATCGCCCATCTCGTAGCGGTCCCAGGGCGAGTTTTCGCTGTTCTTCGTGCGCAGGTAGGCCGTCAGTGCCTGGGTGATGTTGGTGGCGCTGGCGGGTGCGCCGAACACGGCCTGGAACTGGCTAGCGTAGCCCGACACGGCGGCGATGCGCGCCGCCGCCACGGACGGGTCGACGCTCATCTGGTTGCGCCAGGCGGCCAGCGTCTGCGCTTCCAGCGTGGGCGAGCGGCCGTCCCAGTACCAGATGCTCTGGTGGCCGACGTTGTACAGCGAAGGCGTGTGGCGCGTGTTCATGTCGCCGTTGTCTCGGCGCGATAGCCGATTGGCGTCTGTCCAGCCCAGTTCGCGGTAATGGCAGCTCTGGCAGTTGTTGTTGCCGCTGCCCGACAGGCGCTTGTCCAAGAACAGTTGCGCACCCAGCGCCACCTTGGCCGGCGACGTGGGGTTGTCGGCAGGGTGCTGGATGGGCGGCAGCGCAGAGATGCGCCCGACGATGGGTTTTTCGACCGGCGCCGTGGCGCAGGCTGCAAGGACCAGGCTGACTAAGACGAGGAACAGAGCGCTGCGCATGGGGTACACCTTTGGAATGCGTGAACGGGCCCACGGTTGTCGGTTGTCCCGGCCGCGGCGTCAATCGCGAATTCCCGCAGGTCGGGCCGATGAGCTGCCGGCCCGACCGTCGACCGGTCCCTTGCGCTCAGCCGGGCGCCCCCCTGGCGGCGGCGAGCCTCAGCGCTTTCTGCTTCAGCGTTCGATGCGGCTGATCTTCGTGCCTTGAATGCTCAGGCTGGCCATCAGGCCCTTCTGGTCGGTGATGAAGGCATAGGCGTCGTCCTTCATCGTCGTGGTCGTCAGGTTCTTCGCGACACCTTCGTTGACCAGCACCATGCTGGGCCCGACGCCGATTTCCCAACCCTTGGTCTTGGCGAGGTATTTCACGGCTTTGTCGCTCATCAGGAAGACGACATAGGTGTAAGACTCGGCACCGGCTTGCCAGCCCCACGAGGCCGAGACCGAGTTGTAGTACTCGGTGACCTTGCCACCCTGCATCAGCACGCCTTCGCCGTAGCCGCCGCCGAAAACCAGGCCGGCCTTGACGATCTTCGGAAACACGAGGATGGCCTTGGCCTTCTTGCCGACGAATTCGGCGCTCGGGTTGGTCTTGTAGAGGTCCTGCAAGGCCTGCGCGGCTTCCTTGTCCAGCTCTTCGGCCGGCACCGCCAGCGCCGGGGCGCCGATGGCTGCCAGGCCCAGCGCGCAGGCGGTGGCCAGCAGGCCCCGATGGAGTTGTCTTCTCGTGCAGCCCATGGTCTTGTCCTTGCGGTGATTGGAGGAAGGTGAAGGGATCGAGATCAGGGTCGAGCCTCCGCCCGTCGACCATCGCTGCTGGCGCCCGGTGCGTCTGTTCGGCAGCGCACGCAGCACCCCGCCCGCTGCCGTTCGTCGCACCGGTGGTGCGGGCTTGTCGCGCATTGCCTATGCTTCGTGGCTTACGCATCCTTCAAGGTTCGATCCATGTCCGAAGTCCGCCAGCGCAAGTCTTTCCTCGGCCGCCTGTGGTGGCTGGTGGACGCCAGCCGCCGCACGCTGCTGAACCTGCTCTTCCTGGCCCTGCTGGGCGGCCTGCTTTGGCTGCTGTTCAAGCCCGGCGCGCCGCCCCTGCAGGACAAGACAGCCCTGGTGCTGAGCCTGGCCGGCCCGGTGACGGAACAGAGAAGCGGCAGTGCTCGCAGCAGCGCGCTGAAGCAACTGCGGGGCGAAGAAACCGCCAACAGCCAGCTGCGCGACGTGCTGGCCGTGCTGGACGCCGCCGCCAAGGACCCGCAGGTACCGCATATCGTCCTGGCGCTTGACGACTTCGGCGGTGCCGGCCTGCCCACGCTGCGCGAGCTGGCCGCCGCCATCGACCGCTTCAAGGCCAGCGGCAAGCCCGTCTACGCCTGGGGTGCCAACTACGACCAGCGCAGCTACTTCCTCGCCGCGCATGCCACCGAAGTCTGGCTGCACCCGATGGGCACGCTGCTCGTCGAAGGCTACGGCCGCCAGCGCAACTACTACAAGGACGCGTTCGACAAGCTCGGCGTGCAGGCCACGGTGCTGCGCGTGGGCAAGTTCAAGAGCGCGGGCGAAACCTACTCGGCCAACGCACCGTCGGCCGAGGCACTGGAAGCCGAGAAGTACCTGTTCGATGCCATGTGGGCCAGCTGGCTGAAAAGCGTGGAGACCGCGCGCAAACTGCCCGTCGGCAGCATCACCGCCTTCATCGACGCGTTGCCCGAGCGCATGGCCGCCGCCGGCGGCGACCTGGCGCTGCTGGTGCTGAATGAGAAGCTCGTCGACAGCCTGAAGACGCGCGACGAAATGCGCGCCCTGTTGATCGACAAGGGCGCCAAGGACGACAAGGGAGAAAGCTTCCGGCAGATCGGCTTCAGGGACTATCTGGCCCGCATCGAGCCTGCCACCGCAGGCGATGCCGTCGGTGTGATCGTGGCCGAAGGCGAAATCGGCGATGGCCAGGCACCGGGTGGCAGCATCGGCGGCGAATCGACCTCGGCGCTGATTCGGAAGGCGCGCGAAGACAAGAACATCAAGGCCCTGGTGCTGCGCGTGGACTCGCCAGGCGGCAGTGCCTACGGCTCAGAGCTGATACGCCGTGAGCTCGAACTGACACGCGCCGCCGGCAAGCCCGTCGTCGTGTCGATGGGCGACCTGGCGGCTTCAGGCGGCTACTGGATCAGCATGGCCGCCGACGAGGTGATTGCCGACGAAACCACCATCACCGGCAGCATCGGCGTGGTGGCCATCCTGCCCAACGTCAAAGGCGCGATGGACAAGATTGGCGTGAACACCGCCGGCTACGGCACCACCTGGCTGGTCGGCGCGCGGGACCCACGCAACGAGCCCGACCCGCGTGTGGCCAGCGTGGTGCAGTCGTTCATCGACCGCGCGTATGCCGAATTCATCCAGGTCGCGGCCAAGGCGCGCGGAACAACGCCGGAGAAGATCAACGAAGTCGCCCAAGGCCGCGTCTGGACCGGTGCGCAAGCGCTGGAGCGGGGCCTGGTGGACAGGGTGGGCAGCTACCGCGATGCCCTGGCCGCCGCCGCCACGCGCGCCAAACTGGCCAGCGATGCGCCGGTGCGCTACATCGAACGCGAACCCGGCCGGCTGCAGCAGATGCTGGCGCGCTTCGGCGTCAGCGAAACCGGCCTGGCGGCCCGGCTGCTGGCCGCTGTCGCCCCGGGCCTGGCCCTCAGCAGCCCTGTGCAAGCCTTCTTGCCCGGCGCGCCCCAGGCCGTGGTCGACGGCGTGCAGCGTGACCTGGCCTGGCTGGCCGGCATGACCGGGCAGCGCCGGCCCTTCGACGCAGTGGTGCACTGTTTGTGCAGCTCGCCGTAGACGCGAAGGATGCAGTGCGCAGCGCCAGGCACAGCACCGCAGCCGTTGCGATGAGCAGCGCGCCTGCGAGTGGTTCGCCCTCGGGTGCGCCAACGGACCTGTCGTTTCAGTGACGCGGGTTTAGAAGCAGCCAAACTCAACGCAGGCAAATCACGGCATCGCGGAACCATCGCGGCGGCAGCCTTGGCGCCGGCAGGCCGCTGACACTGTCTTTCAATGTGAAGCTGCGGCCAGGAATCTCGTGCTCGAACACGTAGCGCGCGCCAGGCTGCAGCTGCACCACGAAATCAAAGATCCAGTCGTCGCCAGGGGCCTGGTAGCGAAAGCGCAGCGGCAAGGGCACGCCAGCAGGCAGCGTCACCACTTCCCTGAAACGGTTGTCCCAAGATCCGGCCACAAGGCGAGGCGGGTCTTCGATCGTGCGGTTCAGCAGTGCCGTCAAGGCCTGCGGGTTGCACTTCACCGCTCCGGGCACGTACAGCGCGGCGGAAAAGTTGCGGCTGCGACCCATCAGGTTCACTTGCACTTCGGCGGTAGCGCCGTCGGTGGCAGGCAGGGCGTAACGTTCGGGCGGCGCCGCGCAGGCGCCCAGCAGGGTGGCCAAGACGGCGGCAGTCGTTGCCGAAATCAGGGTGCGTCGGTGTGGAGGGGTCGAGGTCAAGGCATTGCTCTCTATGGTTTGCGGGAACAATTGGGCATTGAGTCAAAGCTACCGTTCGAGCCAGCGACGCCAGAGGCTGCGCGGTGGCGGTTTGGTTTCGGCCTTCACATCGGCGGTACTCGATGTTGGTGGTGTGATGGCTGCTGCAGCCTGCATGCCTGGGTGGGTGGTGGGTCCGAGCGGCCGCAGCAGGTCGCCCGGGTAGTGCGGGTGACCCAGGCAGGCGCTGTCGTCGAGCCCGAAGGCCTTCACCGCTGCCACTGCTTCCACACACCAACGGCCGAAGTAGGCGCCGCCCTCGAAGTTCTCGTCGCCAAAACGGTGCCAGTACGGCCGGTTGTAGATGGCGGGCACGCCTTTGGTGGCCTTGCGGTCGAGCTCGGCGTGCCAGTGGTCAACAAATGTGCGCAAGCCCGCGGCCTGCGCGGCTGGAGTGGGCGCATCTACCGCGGCCAGCAGCCGCGCATAGGGCTTCGCGTGGCACAGCGTGCTTCCGATGCGCCGGCCGGGCGAGCGGGTGGCGATGATGCGGTCGAGCAAGACATCTTCGCCTTCGTTGCCCATCAGCTTCAGCAGGCGCAGCCACTGCGCATCAGGAATCTCCAACGCCAGTGCCAAGCCGGTGAGCCAGAAGCAGGTGATGTAAAAGTCGAGGTTTCGCGCCCAGCTGCGGCGCAAGGTTTTCTGCTCGGGTGTGAAGATGGAGCCGCCGAGCTCGATTGACTCTTCCCAGGCGCGGAGCAGGCCGTCGAAGAGTGTGGGCAACTCGTCTATCGGGCGACCGGCTGAGTAGCGCCGCAGCAGGGCCTCCCAATGTGTGCATGCCAGATCAAAGCAGTATTGCGGGCGGTAGCTTGGATTGCCTGACGGTTGGGCCAGTTGATCCCAAACACTCGTTATTCTCGCTGTGTCGTGAGCGACCCATCGCGACCAGTAGTTGGTGCCGCCCAAAGAGTTACGTTGAGCCACATCGTTCTCCTTCCCACCGTCCGATTGACGGCTTCGTAAGCCACCGCAGTTTGATATTAATCATTTTTGTTACGGACCGGGCGGAGTCGTTTCGATAACTCTCGACATCGGGGTCTTTATTTTTCCGCCGTTCGCGTTCATCAAGACAACCGAGGTTTGGCCGGCTGGGTCGACATGAACCAGCCACTTCTCAATACGACCTGCGTTCAGCGCGCCCCGAATCGCTTCAGCGCGCAAGATGTCTCCGCCGACCGAGTCACGAATCCGGTTGAAACTCGTATTCGAACCTATCAACCACGAGTCGCTCATTTGACGGCCGTCAAGTGTGGTTTTGAGCGAACTGCTCCCGAGCTTGTACTCAATGATCACGTAGTCGACACCCGGGCGAGAAACTGCGTACAGGTCATCAATGCCTTTACCCCCTACACCTTGTGTCCGGCCCACCTTCAAGCCGTCCGGGAGCAGCAGCGAAACAGTGTTCTGCCCCAGCAATTCACCCATCGAACCCTTGTGTTGCTTGGTCAGCGCAGGGTCGTCAAACAGATTGACGAATGCAGTGCCATCTGGTCGAAACACCCCGCCCGTCTGCTGAAGCGCCCGAGCGGCTTGCGCTTCAATTTCTGCAGTGATGCGCTGCGCCGCAGCGGTTTGCAACTGCGTAAGTCCTTGCGCAACGACGCGCCCGTTGTTGATGACGGCAACACCGGTCACTGTTGCTGCCGCATCGACCAACAGTTGCCCGAAGATGCGCCCGCCGGCTTGGCCGAGACTCGCGCTGTCGCTTTGCAGCCAGCTGAGGTAAACGCCAAAAGCGGCTTCCTGCGCTGCCGCAGGCATGCTGCCGATGAGTTCATTGAGGACGCCGCGCGGGTCTTTCGCGAAAGCGACTGCGGAGTCAACAAGCTGAGCGTACGTGCTTGGGCTCAGAAGTGCTACGTATTGGAGCAGCGCTTGTTCCACCCCTTGTGGCACGCCGGCGCCGAAACCCAGACCCCCGCTTTCGAGGAAGCGCCCCCGGCCTGCCCAGCTCATTTCGTTCAGCGTGATGGCGGCCTTGTCGCTGTACATGCGCCGAGCCGAGGTGTCTTTGAGAACAGCATTCATCAAGTAGCGTGTGTTCTCGAACTGCGCCTGCGTCGCGGTGAACCCTGTCTGCGGCAACCCTTCCAGGTTGGTGAAGACGAAGCCTTCGCGCCTGGCCTCGTTCACCAAGAACTGTGCCGCTGCTTGGTATGCAGCTACTTGCTGGGGCGTGTAGCTGTTGTACGACTGCTGCCAAGTCAAGTCGACGCCGTACAGGGCGCCGCGTGCCAGTTCGGTCTCTGCTTGGGCTGTAGTGATGCCGCGCTGCGCAGCCCATGCCGCGATTTTTGAGCGCGCGTACTTCACCTCGTCCGGGTGCAATTGCCGGTTGTTGGTGTCTGCGTTGAAGGCCGTCACGGCACCGGCAGCGCCGCCAGCAGCGGCGCCGGCCATCGTGACAGCCACGTTGCGCAGCAGGTTGGCCACGCCGGGGTCGGTGATGCGCAGATCCATCAACACCTTCTCCATCGCATTGAGCATCAAGTTCGATGCCAGGTTGCCTGCGGCGCCCGCCGTGCCAAAACTCATGCTGCCTATGGCCATGTACAGGGCCGTGCGGTAGATGCCACCTTCCTTCCACAGCTCAGCTTCAGGGCAGTTGGTCAGGCTGCCGCAAGCGGCTGAGGCCGCCAGATGCTGTGCGTTCGCGTAGCCCCCCGCCCACTTGTAAGCCACCTTCCCAAACGCCGCCGTCACCGCCACGCCGTCCCTCAACTCTTGCGTGGCCTTGGCGCTGTCAAACGTGTGCAGCAGCGGTTGGTGCATGGAGCTCGGGCTGCGGCTGAGGTCGGCCTCTGTCCCGTAAACCTTGGCATCAACAGCAACGATGCGCTTGTTCAGCTGTGCGCTCTCGGCTTGCAGCGCCTGCACGGCCTGCCACCAGGCCTGCCACTCCGAGCTGTTGCCCATCGTCGACTGCGTCTCGGGCGTGAAGGCCGGCGCGGGTGCAGCCAGTGTGCCGTTCGCACTGCCGCCGCGTGGAATGTGGCAATTTGCGCACTGCGGGGGCTCGTTGTTGTACAGGTCGCTCAGCTGCTGGCTCACCTGACCCAGGCGTTGCGCCAGCGGGTCGCGTTCGGCAGCCTTCATCGCGGCAACGCGGCCTGCCTGCAAGTCAGGCCGGGTCAAAGTGACCACACCCCCCACGCTGGCCACGGTCTGGCTGCGTTCGTCGGTGTCCATGCGCGCGTAGCCGGCGCTGGACATGCCCAGGTTCCAGCCGGTCTGACCCAGATTGCCGACGTTGATGCCAACGCTCCAGCTGCGGCCCTCCACCACGTCGCGGTTGTTGATGCCTTCGTGTGTGAGCGTCTGCGTCACCAGGCTGCTGCCGCCCACTGCGCCTTCGGTGGTCAGCGCCCCGCCTTCCAGATGCGTGTGGCCATTCACGGTGACATCAAACCCATCCACGCCGGCCGACAGCGCACTCTGCTGGCGCACGGCTTCGTACTGCGCCATCAGGTTCAGCTGGCCGGCGTTCAGGCCCAGCGAGGGCACACCGAGGCCCATGCCCGGGATGGGAATGCTCAGGTTGATGCCCGCGCTGGATTCGCGCGCGATGTAGTGCGACTGGTCGATGGGGCTCGCGATGGTGAGGTCCCCCGCGCCACTCGAGCCCACGCGGCCGAGCAAGCGCTTGCCGCTGGCCTTGGCGCCGTTCAGCGTGAGGTGGCGGCCGCTGTTCAGGCTTAGCGTGCCGCCGCTGGCCAGTTCGGCGTTGTAGTAGGTGGTGCCCCAGCCGTTGCTCCAGCCGTTGCTGCGGCTGACGGCCAGGTTGAAGGCCAGGCCCGTCTGCTGCCCGCCGTAGCCGAAGCTCAGCCCCACCGAAGCGCTGCTGGCGCGCTGGCGCGTGGTCTCGGAGTTGCTGCCGATGGCCGCAGCCAGGGTGATGTCGCGCACCGCGTTCAGTGTGATGTTGCCCGGGGCGCTGATGCGCGAGCCGATGGCGGTGATGTCGCCGCTGTCGGCCCCAGTGCCCGTGGCGGTGATGGTGACGTGGCGGCCAGCCTCGATGGCGGAAGCCACGGGCGTGGTGGTGCTGGTGATGCTCTCGTGCAGGCTTTGGCTGGCGCCCACGCTGACGTTGATGGTCCACCCACCCCAGGCCGCGCTGGTCAGAGGGTCGGCCATGTTCAGCAGATCGGGGTTTCGGTAGGCGTTGTAGATCGACAGACCGGCAGTCATCAGCCCCAGCGCCTGGTAGCGCCCGTTGTCGGTGCGCTTGGCGAGCTTGTTCATCTCGTCAGCGGTCTGCAGAGCCTGCACCACCGGGTGGCTGGCGCTGAGCGTGACGCCGCTCTGGCGCTGGCGCACCAGGTTCATCACGCTGGTGGTGTTGGGCGCGGTGCGCAGCGCCACGTTCTGCGCGGCGATGTGCACGTCACCCTGCGGGGCGGTCAGGTCGCTGGACAGTTGCAGGTACTGGCCACCGGCCGTGGCCAGGATGTCGCCTAAGCGGTAAGCGCCCAAACCACGGGCCCTAATGACCTACTTTGGGAACCATGGTTTCGAACGCCAATCCAGTAGTGCAGAAAGGAAATTTGCCTGCTCTTCGAAAAGGGGCGTGCCCAATCCATGTCTAGGATGCTCGATATGAAATTGGCGTTCATAGAGTTCTTCCGCGGGTGGAAAAATTAGACCTTGCGCGATCTTGGCCAATAGAGGATGCAGTCCGCGTAATACGGCAGCAACTTCTGGGTCATTTGGTGCCTCTAAGGCAAGTCGCTTCTGAAACATTGAAGCAGCATGCTGAAGCAGTAAAACTTTCTCGCTTTGCGACGTCATTGAAGTCTCCGGGTAATATCTTCTCCTCAACCCCCTGGCGGACGTGGTGAAAAGGTTGTGGATTGATGTGGGTCAACGCGAATGGCAGGCGTCCAAACACTTCTATTTGGAATTAGGACTTGAGTGGCGCCGCCACCTTGCGAGATATTGCGTTCAACGGTGGGAGCGATCGTTGATCGAAACACCGTGGATGCTTGAGTTGAGCTAATCGAATAAAAGTCAAACCCCCCAGCTTGCTGAGCAGCGAGGCGCTGGGCTAGCGGTAGGCCTAAGAAGCTCGCCGCTTGTTCAGTTGACATCTTGGACACAGTTTGCGCCTGCGCTGCAGTCATCCAATATGCCGTTGTCGGTGTTACTGAGGCGCCTCGCGGCACCGCTTTAAAGAGCGTGCTCCCAGCCGCCGTTGACAACGGCACTATCAATGTCGAACCAGAAGCAATAAGACCTCTTGCAACATCAGTGGCCAGATTATCCGTTAGGCCTGCAAGCCGGAGCTCAGCTAAAAGCGCCTGCGCTGGCGAGCTAGCCATCACCTGGTCAGTTACCTGAATACCCCTTGGCGCTATTCGGGTATAGGTTGCAGCAGCCTGTAACCAATTCTGTGCGAGTTCACGCGATTGTGGCGTTGCAAGTTGCGCCGCACTGCCACCAGTGGAAACGCTCGGCAGCGCATACCAAAGCTCAGCGGATGTCAGCGAGATGCCTGTGACATC
>JBBSCV010000055.1:0-14731 GCA_038249925.1 Burkholderiales bacterium | reverse complement strand
CCGTGGCCGCCAGACCGATGACACTGGCCCCCACCACACCGACGAACACGGTCAGCACCTCGGCCAGGTTCGACGAAAGCAGGTAGCGCAGGAACTTTTCGATGTTGTCGAGCACGCCGCGCCCTTCGCGCACCGCCAACACGATGGTGGCGAAGTGGTCGTCGGCCAGGATCATTCGGGCCGCCTCCTTGGCCACCTCGGTGCCCGCCACGCCCATCGCCACGCCGATGTCGGCGGCCTTCAGCGCCGGGGCGTCGTTGACGCCGTCGCCCGTCATCGCCACCACGTTGCCGCCGCCCTGCAGCGCGCGCACGATGCGCAGCTTGTGCTTGGGTGCCACGCGCGCGAAGACCGAGGTCTGCAGCACGGCTGCGGCGAAGGCAGCCTCACTCAGCTTGTCGAGGTCGATGCCCGTGAGCACCGGTGCGCCGGCGTCGACGATGCCGAGATCGGCCGCGATGCGCGCCGCCGTGCGCGGGTGGTCGCCGGTGATCATGATCACGCGGATGCCGGCCTTGCGAGCCTGGGCGATGGCCACGGCTGCCTCTTCGCGCGGCGGGTCGATGATGCCCACGGTGCCGAGGTATTCCAGGCCCTGTTCCAGCGCGGCCGCGCCTGCTGCGCCGTCGCCGTCGGCTTGGGCCGGCACTTGCGCGTCGGGTGCCAGCGTGCGGCGCGCCACGCCCAGCGTGCGCAGCGCGTCGCCGGCCATCGCCGCCACGTCGGCCAGCACCTGCGCATGCAGGGCAGGGTCGAGCGCCACCGTGGCTTCGCCCCGGCGGGCGTGCGTGCAATGCGCCAGCAGCACATCGGGGGCGCCCTTGGTGAAGAGCACGTGCGCGTCGCCGTCGTCATGGTCCACCGCCAGCACCGACATCATCTTGCGCTGCGAGGTGAAGGGAATTTCGCCTATGCGCTCATGGCACGGCTCCCCGGCGGGCTCGGCTTCCTTGCTGCCCGCCACCTTTCGCTGCGCCACCAGAAACGCCGCTTCGGTCGGGTCGCCCTGAATGCTCCAGGTGCCCGCGTCGTCCTGCTGCAGCTGGGCGTTGCCGGCCAGGCTGCCGCCGTTCAGCACGGCCTGCATCTCTTTGCGCAAGTCGTCGGGTAATGGACCTGCAGACCGCTGGACGCCCGCTTGCTCGGCGCGCCCCTCGGGCGTATAGCCCACGCCGGTGATGTCGGTGCGCCCCGATGCCGTCATGACACGCTGCACCGTCATTTCGCCGCGCGTCAGCGTGCCGGTCTTGTCAGAGGCGATGACGGATGCCGACCCGAGCGTCTCCACCGAGGCCAGCTTCTTCACGATGGCGTTGTGGCGCGCCATGCGGCGCACGCCCATCGCCAGCACCACCGAAAGAATCGCCGGCAGGCCCTCGGGCACCGCCGCCACGGCCAGCGAAACGCCGAGCAACAGCACCGCAACGACATCGGCCATGCCGCGCACGTCAGAGATCAACAAGATCGTGGCCACCACCCCGGTGGCGATGGCCAAGGCCGCGATGCCCAGCACCTTGCCCAGGCGCGCCATCTCCACTTGCAGCGGCGTCGGCGCGTCGGGCGTGGTGTCGAGCAGCGTGGCGATGCCGCCCATCTCCGTCTGCATGCCGGTGGCGGTGACGACGGCACGACCGCTGCCCTGCGCGACCGCGGTGCCCTTGAAGACCATGTTCAATCGGTCGCCCAGTGCCGCGGGCTCGGGCAGCGGCGCCACGTCTTTCAGCACGGCCTCGCTTTCACCTGTCAGCGGCGCTTCCAGCAGCTTCAGCGCGGCGGCCTGCACCAGGCGCGCATCGGCACCCACGGCGTCGCCCTCGGAAAGCACCAGCACGTCGCCCTTGACGAGCTCGGCGCTGGGCACGCGCGCCACGGCGCCGTCTCGCAGCACGGCCGACGTGGCCGTGGTCATCTTCGCAAGCGCCGCCACCGCCTGCGCCGCCTTGGTTTCCTGCAGCCAGCCCAGTACGGCATTCAGCACCACCACGGCGGTGATGACGATGGCATCCAGCGGAAGGCCGGCTGCACCGGCCTGGCCGCGCCCTTCGAACCACCAGGCGGCCAAGGCGACCGCAGCGGCAGCACCGAGCAAGTACACCAAAGGGTCCTGAAACTGCGCCAGCGCGCGGCGCCAGGTCGGCACCGGTGGCACCGCTCGCAGTTCGTTGGGGCCGTCCGCACGCAGCCGGGTGGCGGCCGCCTCGGCGCCCAGGCCACGGTCGAGGTCGGTGCCGAACGCCAACGCCAAGCCGGCGATGTCGATCAGAGACGGGTCGTTCGATGGCGCGGTGGGCCGTGCTTCGGCAGATTGTTTGGCAGATTCTTCGGCGGGCACTTCGGCGGGCACTGCGGCAGGCTACGGCGCCGGCGTCGCGCCAGGCCAGTACCCTGCACGACCGTAGTGCTCGTACACGGCAATCTCCATCTCGCGCGAGAAAGGCAACGCAGGGTCGTACCAGGGCGCCTGCTTCAGGGCGTCCCGCGTCAGTTCCACCGCCACGGAACGCTCAGCCCAGCTCATGCGCTTGATCCACTGCGGCGCCAGCAGCACGTCGTGCCCGAGCCACCAGTTGCTGGTGCTGACCACCAGATACCTGACAGCCCAGCTCTCTTCGTCGACGAGCAAGCCCTGCACGTGCCCGATCTCGCCATCGGCGGCTTCGATGTGGTAGCCGACCACTTCGTTGCAGCTGCGCAGGTGCGGGTCGGCGGCAGTCTCGTGCTGGCTCCCGCTGTTGCTTTCGCGTTCTTCCTCCTGCTCACGCAGACGCTCTTCGTTTCGCGCCTGCGCGTTGTCTGCTTCTGCGCGGGCCGCTTCCGCAGAGCCGAAACCGGCGTAGCCAGGCAGCAACATGTTCGGATACCCGCCCGTGCCCCAGAGGCCGAGACCGCCCCAGTAATATGGGTAGCTGTAGTGGTCGAGTTGGTCGGTCTCGTGCTGCCGTGTGACGGGCATGTCGGTGTCGATGTCGGGGCTGCGCCGAACTTGCTCCCGCGTCAACGAAACCGGCAGCAGCCCATTCGACCAGTCGGGCTTGCCAGCGGCAATCGGCGAGATCAGCACCTTGCGGCTGGACAGCCACGACCCGGCCTCGACCACGAGGTAGCGAACGACCCAAGCCTCGTCATCGAAGTAGAGATCCTTCACGTCCCCGATGGCACCGTCGGTGGCGGCGATGGCGAGGCCCAGCAGGTCCTTGGATTGGCGAAGCATGAAAATCCAGCCTTCAATGGTCTAGGGCCTGCCAAGGTGCGCGTCTGGCCGTGAAGAGTCTGTGCGCTGGCGCACAAGGCAGGCTCGATGCGACCCGCATTCACTGCCCTGCCCAGCCGTGCGCTGCCTTGGGCGCTGCCTGGGGCGCTGCCTTGGGCGAGATGGTGCGGTAGCGAACCGCGCGCGTGCCGCGCGAGCCGTAGGCTCCTTCCATCGCCCCCACGCCACCTTGGCTGCCTCGTTCAAGGTCTGCAGATCGACCCGGGATCAACTTGAGAGCCCTGCTGATGAAAAATTGGGACCGCCTTCGGTCCAGTTTCTGGTTCGTGCCCGCAGTCATGGCGTGCATGGCCGTGGTCATGGCCGTCGGCGCTGTCGCGCTCGACAGGACCAGCACCGAAGGCTGGTTGCAGCGCTGGACCTGGATCTATTCCGGCGGTGCCGAAGGCGCCAGCAAGCTTCTGGGCACCGTGGCCGGTTCGATGATCGCCATTGCCGGGACCGTGTTCTCGATGACGCTGGTGGCGCTGTCGCTCGCATCGTCTCAACTCGGCCCGCGGCTGCTGCGCAACTTCATGCGCGACACCGCCAACCAGGTGGTGCTGGGCACTTTCGTGGCCACGTTCCTGTATTGCCTGCTCGTGCTGCGCACCATCCGGCGCGCCGACGAGACAGCCTTCGTGCCCCATCTGTCCGTCAGCATCGGCCTGCTGCTGGCCATGGTCAGCATCGGGGTGCTGATCTACTTCATCCACCACGTCTCGGTCTCGATTCAGGCTGATGAAGTCGTGGCGAGGGTCGGCAGAGAGATCGAGAGCGGCATCGACAAGCTGTTTCCCGGCCCGCTCGGCAAGGCCGAAAGCGAGGTCTCCACTTCGCCGCGCAACGCCGAACTGCCCCCGGCGTTCGAGCGCGAAGCGCGCCCTGTCGGCTCCCCTGAAGACGGCTATCTCCAGCTGATCGATGCCGATGCACTGATGTCGTTGGCCAAAGAGGAAGATCTGCTGCTGCGGCTGGAGCGCCGGCCTGGCCACTACCTCGTCAAAGGGCGGGCGATGGTGATGGTGTGGCCCGGAGACCGTGTCACCGAAGACCTCGTCGACAGGATGAACGCCGCCTTCGTGCTGGGCGACCAGCGCACCGCCGGCCAGGACGTCGAGTTCTCGTTTCAGCAGTTGGTCGAAATTGGCGTCCGGGCACTGTCACCGGGCATCAACGACCCCTACACGGCCATCGCCTGCGTCGACCGGCTGGGTTCGGGCCTGTGCCGGCTGGCCCGGCGCGACGTGCCATCGGCGCAGCGTTTCGACCCCGACGGACGGCTGCGGCTGGTGGCGCTTGGGTCCTCTTTCGCAGGCATCGTGGACACGGCGTTCAACCAGATCAGGCAGTGCGCGCGGTCGAACCCGGCCGTGAACATCCGCCTGCTCGAAGCCATCGCGCAGATCGCTGGCCACGTGAAGCGCGCGCCGGACGCGGCTTGCCTGCAGCGCCACGCCGAAATGATTGTCAGAGGCGCACGTGATGCTGTGCCCGAAGCGAATGACTTGCGCGCGGTCGAAGCGGCCTTCACGGTGGCAACCCACGCACTGCACGAGCCGCGCGGCTGACCCAAGGCATGGCTGTGTGCGCTGCCATACAGACGCTGGCACGCCTGCCGCGCAGTCTGCAAGAACGCCAAGGCCCGCCGGACGCAGCATGCCGCCGAACCACCCGGGCCGCAGAAACCAACGAAGGATGCGACATGCAAAACACTCGAACGCCCGACACACTCTCCCAGGCAAGTCTTGCCGAAATGCTGTCGTTCGACGGCGGCCCGTGCCTGTCGCTGTACCAGCCGACACATCGGCGCCACCCGGACAACCAGCAAGACCCGATCCGCTTCCGGCATCTGCTGAAGGCGCTGGAGACTTCGCTGCGGCAGCAGCATGCGGCCGCAGCCGTCAAGGCGCTGCTCGAACCTTTCGAGGCACTGGCACAAGACCATGACTTCTGGAACCACACGCAGGACGGCCTGGCCGTGCTGGGCGGCCCGAGCTTCTTTCGTGTGTTCCTTTTGCAGCGTCCGGTGGCCGAATTGGCGGTGGTGGCCGACAGCTTCCACACCAAGCCGCTGCGGCAGTGGCTGCAAACCACCGGGCGCTACCAGGTGCTGGCGCTGAGCCTGAACAAGGTGCAGCTGTTCGAGGGCGACCGCCACACGCTCGACGCCGTGGCGCTGCAAGGCGGCGTGCCAAAGACGATGGCTGCGGCACTGGGCCACGAGACCACCGAGCCGCACACCACCGTGGCTTCGTACGGCGGTATCGGCAGCGGGCACGTGGCCATGCACCACGGTCAGGGCGGCAAGAAGGACGAGATCGACAGCGACGCCGAACGCTACTTCCGTGCGGTGGACCGCGCCGTGCTGGACCATCATTCTCGCCCTTCAGGCCTGCCGCTGATGCTGGCGGCCCTGCCCGAACACCACCACCTGTTCCGCCAGGTCAGCCACAACCCCTTCCTGATGGCCAGCGGCTTGATGGTGGACCCCCAGGGCCTGACGCACGACGATTTGCGCCAGCGCGCCTGGGACGTGGCGGCGCCGCAGCAGAAGGCGCAGCAGGCCGCCTGGGGCGATGAATACGCCGCCGCCGCTGCCCACGGACTGGGCAGCGAAGACCTGGCGCAGGTGGCGCATGCCGCAGTGGCCGGCCGCGTGGCCACGCTGCTGCTCGAGGCCGAGCGCCAGATGGCAGGACGCATCGACGCGGAGACCGGGCGCATCGACCCTGCAGAACTCGACAACCCGCGTGTGGACGACGTGCTGGACGACCTGGGAACGCTGGTGGAACGCATGGGGGGCGTGGTGCATATGCTGCCGGCCGAACGCATGCCCAGCCGCACCGGCTTGGCGGCAAGTTTCCGCCACTGACGCCGCCGCCGTTTCCATCGTCTCGAAGTCCAAGGAAGCAACCCATGAAGATTCAACTCAACACCGACGTCAACATCGATGGCACCGAGGCGCTGGCCGCTCAGGTTCGCGCCACCATCGAGGACGCGCTGGACCGCTTCAGCGAACACATCACCCGCGTGGAAGTTCACCTGAGCGACGAGAACGCCGGCAAGAGCGGCCCGAAAGACCACCGCTGCATGCTGGAGGCCCGGCTCCAAGGCCGGCAACCAGTGGCCGTGACAGAGCAAGCCCCGACGCGCGATCAAGCGGTGAATGGCGCTGCGCACAAGCTGGCTCGCCTGCTGGACAGCACGCTCGGCCGGCTGCACGACCATCGTGACAGGGCGTCCGGTCTGCCCTTGCCAGGGACGGAACCGCCGCAGGGCTGAACGGTGCGCTCCGTTCCTGAGTGGGGCCAAGTTTCGTGAGCACTTCCAGTCCGTGGCAGAACCCGGGTTCCGCTGCGGCGGGCGGCCCGGAAGCACCATCTGCAGGCGCCAAGACCACCGCAGCGCCGGCGCCCAGCAAGCTGGGGCTCGGCCTGCTGGTGGCACTGGTGGTCGGTTCGATCATCGGCAGCGGCATCTTCGGTCTGCCGCAGAACATGGCTGCGGGCGCCGGTGCAGGTGCCATCCTCATCGGCTGGACAGTCACCGGCATCGGCATGTTTCTGTTGGTGCGCGTCTACCAGATGCTGTCGCTGCGCAAGCCCGAGCTCGACAACGGCGTCTATGCCTATGCGCGCGCACTGTCGGGTGAATACGTCGGCTTCAATTCGGCCTGGGGATACTGGGTCAGCGCCTGGATCGGCAACGTCAGCTATCTGGTGGCGGCATTCGGCGCTTTGGGCTACTTCTTCCCGATGTTCGGCACCGGCAATTCGCCTGCCGCCATCGTCGGCGCATCGGTGGTGCTGTGGGCTGTCCACTTCATGGTCCTGCGGGGGATTCAGGGCGCTGCGGTGCTGAACGCGGTGGTCACGCTGGCCAAGATCGTGCCGCTGCTGCTCTTCATCGTGCTGGTGGCCATGGCCTTCCAGGTCGACACCTTCCGCCTCGACTTCTGGGGCGACGCGAAGCTGGGCTCGGTGCTCGACCAGGTCAAGAGCACGATGCTCGTGACGGTATGGGTGTTCATCGGCATCGAGGGCGCCAGCGTCTATTCAGCGCGGGCCCGCAAGCGCGAGGACGTGGGCCGCGCCACCGTCATCGGCTTCCTGATCTGCCTGTTGCTGCTGATGTCGGTGTCGCTGCTGTCGCTGGGCATCTTCAACCAGCCCACGCTGGCCGGGCTGAAGAACCCTTCGATGGCCGGCGTGCTGGAAAACGCGGTGGGCACCTGGGGCGCGGTGTTGATCTACGTCGGCCTGATCGTCTCGGTCGGCGGCGGCTTTCTGGCCTGGATGCTGCTGGCCGCCGAATCGCTGTTCACGCCGGCCGGCGGCGGCGTGATGCCGAAGTGGCTGGGACGAACCAACGACAAGGGCGTGCCCGCCAACGCGCTGTGGCTGACCAACGGCATGGTGCAGCTGTTCCTGGTGGTGACGCTCTTTTCCAATGCGTCCTACCTGGCGCTCTTCTCGCTCGCGACGGCGATGATCCTGGTGCCCTATCTCTTCAGCGCTGCCTATGGCCTGTCGCTGGCGTGGCGGGGCGAAGGTGCCAAGGACGCGCGCCACCGCACCGACATGCCCGTCGCCGCGCTGGCCACGGTGTATTGCGTGTGGCTGCTGTACGCCGCGGGCTTCAAGTACCTGCTGCTGAGCGCGCTGCTCTACGTGCCCGGCGTGCTGCTGTACGGGTGGGCGAAGCGCGAGCGCCAGGAGCGCGTGTTCACCGTCTGGGAGTGGGCCATCCTGGCCGCGCTGGTGCTGCTGGCAGGTGTGGCAGCCACTTTGCTGGCCCAGGGCAAGCTGGGTCTGTGAATGCATCTGATCGGCCGCCGGCCCAGGCGCTGACTTTGCCTGGACCCCTGCGCGTGTCCCTGCGATTGCACTTGTCTGTGAACCGGAGATTGTTTCCATGAACCCTGGCGTGAACTCAGAAGTCGGCCGCCTGCGCCGCGTGCTGGTGTGCCGGCCCGGCCTGGCGCAACGGCGCCTCACGCCTGCCAACTGCCATGAGTTGCTGTTCGACGATGTGCTGTGGGTGTCGCAAGCGCGCAATGACCACGATGCCTTCGTCAACGCGATGCTGAACCGCGATGTCGAGGTGCTGGAACTGCACGATCTGCTGGCCGCCACGGTGGCCGACCCGGTGGCCCGCACCTGGCTGCTGGACCGCAAGCTCGGCCCCGGCACGGTGGACGCCGAGTTGGCCTCGCAACTGCGTCCCTGGCTGGAGGCCCTGCCCCCGCAACACCTGGCCGAACACCTGATCGGCGGTCTGGCGCGCGCCGAGTTGCCTTTCGAACCCGAAGGGCTGGTGGCCCGCTGCACCGCAGCCACCGACTTCCTGTTGCCACCGCTGCCCAACACCCTGTTCAGCCGCGACAGCAGTTGCTGGGTGGGCGGTGGCGTGGTGCTGTGCCCGATGTACTGGCCGGCACGCCGGCAGGAGACCTTGCTGACCGCCGCCGTCTACCGCTTTCACCCGCTGTTCGCCGGGAAGGTGACCACTTGGTGGGGCGACCCGGACCAGGACCACGGCGGCGCCACGCTGGAAGGCGGCGACGTGATGCCGCTCGGCCAGGGCGTGGTGCTGGTGGGCATGGGCGAGCGCACATCGCCGCAGGCCGTCAGCGAACTGGCGCGTGCGCTGTTTGCGCGCGGCGCCGCCACCCGCGTGCTGGCCGCGCAGATTCCCAAGTCGCGCGGCGCCATGCACCTGGACACCGTATTCACCTTTGTCGATGTGGACCTGGTGACGAGCTTCCCGGAGATGGTCAACGCCATCCGCGTGCACAGCCTGCGGCCGGGCGAGCGTGAGGGCAGCCTGGACGTGCGCACCGAGACCGAGCCCTTCCTGGACGTCGTGGCCGCCGCGATGGGCCTGCCGCAATTGCGCGCGGTGGCCACCGGCGGCGACGCCTGGCAGGCCGAACGCGAGCAATGGGACGACGGCAACAACCTGCTGGCACTGGCCCCAGGCGTGGTGATGGGCTACGCGCGCAACACCCACACCAACACGCTGCTGCGCAAGGCGGGCGTGGAGGTGATCACCATTTCCGGCTCTGAACTCGGCCGCGGCCGAGGCGGCAGCCATTGCATGTCGTGTCCGATCGAGCGCGACGCGCTCTGACCTGTCCAACCGAAGCGAGATACCCCATGAGTTTCAACCTGCGCAACCGCAGCCTGCTGTCGCTGAAGGATTTCGCGCCCGACGGCATTCGTTTCCTGCTCGACCTGGCGGCCGAGCTCAAGCGTTCGAAGGCGGTGGGCAACGAACTGCCGCGTCTGAAGGGCAAGAACATCGCCTTGATCTTCGAGAAGCCTTCGACACGCACACGCTGCGCTTTCGAGGTGGCGGTGCACGACCAGGGCGGCCACGTCACCTACCTGGACGCCGGCAGTTCGCAACTGGGGCACAAGGAATCGTTGAAGGACACGGCCCGCGTGCTGGGGCGCTACTACGACGGCATCGAGTACCGCGGCTTCCACCAGAGCGTGGTCGAAGAGCTGGCGCGTTTCGCGAAGGTGCCGGTCTGGAACGGCCTGACGGACGAAGCGCACCCGACGCAGATATTGGCCGACCTGCTGACGATGCAGGAGTTCGGCGAGAAGCCGCTGCACGACCTGAGCTTTTGCTACCTGGGCGACGCCAGCTTCAACATGGGCCGCTCGCTGCTGGTCGGCGGCACGCAGATGGGCATGGACGTACGCATCTGCTCGCCCGCCGCGCTGCAGCCGCCGGCAGAGCTGGTGGCAGAAATGCGCGAGGTGGCGCGCACCACCGGCGCACGCATCACGCTGGAGACCGACCCGCTGAAGGCCGTGGTCGGCGCCGACTTCCTGTACACCGACGTCTGGGTGTCGATGGGCGAGGACGACGCGGTGTGGAAGCAGCGCATCGACCAGCTGCTGCCCTACCAGGTGACGACCGCGCTGATGCAGGCCACCGGCAAGCCGCGCACGAAGTTCATGCACTGCCTGCCGGCTTTCCACAGCCTGGACACCGAGGTCGGCCGCCAGGTGCACGAGAAGTACGGGTTGAGCGAGATCGAGGTCACCGACGAGGTGTTCGAGTCCGACGCCTCGGTCGTCTTCACGCAGGCCGAGAACCGGCTGCACACCATCAAGGCCGTGCTGGTGGCCACGCTCGGGTGACGCGCCCATGAGGCTGGTGGTGGCATTGGGTGGCAACGCGCTGCTGCGGCGCGACCAACCCCCCACGGCCGAGAACCAGCTGGAAAACATCCGCCGCGCGGCCGCGCAGCTGGCGCGCGTGGCTGCGCAGCACGACCTGGTGGTGACGCACGGCAACGGCCCGCAAGTGGGCCTGCTGGCGCTGCAGGCTGCCGCCTACGCGAAGGTGCAAGCCTACCCGCTGGACGTGCTGGGTGCGCAGACCGACGGCATGATCGGCTATCTGTTGGAGCAGGAACTGGCCAACCTGCTGCCAGCCACGCGCGCGGTGACGACGCTCATCACGCGCGTGGAGGTCGATGCCCACGACCCCGCCTTCCAGCACCCCACGAAGCCGATCGGCCCGGTCTATTCGAAAGTCGAATCCGAACGTGTCGCTACCGCCAAGGGATGGACCATGGCCGCAGACGGCGCCGGGTTCCGCCGCGTCGTCGCATCGCCCCAGCCGTTGCGCGTGCTGGGCCTGCAGCCTATTCACTGGTTGCTCGAACACGGTGCGCTCGTCATTGCGGCGGGGGGTGGCGGCATTCCAGTGGCGCGGGCACCGCATGCGAAAGATTCTGGAAGTGCTGACGACGGCAGCGAACGTGCACCGCTGCAAGGCGTGGCCGCCGTCATCGACAAGGACCTGTGCAGCAGCCTGCTTGCGCGCGAGTTGCAGGCCGATGTGCTGGTCATCGCTACCGACGTGACGGCTGTCTGTCTCGATTGGGGCCTGCCCACGCAGCGCGCCCTCGGCAAGGTGACGCCGCAAGATCTCGCCGGCCACGACTTCGCAGCGGGTTCGATGGGCCCGAAGGTCGAGGCTGCATGCGCCTTCGTGCTGGCCACGGGCCGTCGCGCCGTGATCGGCTCGCTGGAACAGATCGAAGACATGCTCGGCGGTAGCGCAGGAACCCAGGTTTGCCTGACAACGGCGGGCGGCGCCGACCCCGTGTGATGTCTGCCGACCTGCCCCAGCCCAGGCCCGAACCCAGCCGAGTCGCGCGACCGGCCGAACGGTGGGGTCTCGTCAAGCAGGTGGCCAAGTCCTGGAACGACGACTACGTGCCGAGCATGGGCGCGGCGCTGGCCTACTACACGATGTTCTCGCTGGCGCCGCTGCTGCTGATCGTGGTGTCGGTGTCGGGGCTGGTGTTCGGTGAAGAAGCGGCTCGCGGCGAGATTCAGGCGCAGCTGCAAGACCTGATGGGCGAACGCGGCGCCGGCGCGGTGCAAGAGCTGCTGGCCAGCGTTCGCGAACCCACCGAGGGTTTGACAGCCACCGCCGTGGGCCTGGTGCTGCTGCTCGTGGGCGCCACCACCGTCTTCGCCGAACTGCAAGACTCGCTCGACCGCATCTGGCGGCTGCCGGACCGGCAGCGCAAGAGCGGCTGGCTGACGCTCGTTCGCACCCGCCTCCTGGCGTTCGGCATGATCCTCGCGGTCGGCTTCCTGCTCATCGTCTCGCTCGTCACCAGTGCCGTGCTGGCCGCGTTGGGCAGGCGGCTGGACCCTTTCTTCGGCGGCTGGCAGTCGGTGGTGGAGGTCGGCAACGCGGTGGGCGGATTCCTGCTCGTGGCGTGCATGTTCGGGCTGATCTACAAGGTCATGCCGCGCCAGCGCGTGCTGGTGTCCGACGTCTGGCTCGGCGCCTTGCTTGCTGCCTTGCTGTTCACCTTCGGCAAGTTCGTCATCGGCGCCTACATCGGCCGCAGCGGCGTCGCCTCGGGGTTCGGCGCGGCCGGCTCACTCGTCGTCGTGCTGGTGTGGGTGTACTTTTCAGCGCAGATCTTGCTGATGGGCGCAGAGTTCACCTGCGTCTATGCCCGCACCTTCGGCTCGATGAAAACTGCGGCCGAGCCCTAGTCGGTTGATCCATTCTTGATCTGTCTGCTGAGCCGACGCAGAGCGGCCAGCACCACCAGCACGAAAACGGTCGCGAGCAGCGCCGTGGCATACCGCCCCATGCCTGCCGCGATGCCGATGGCTGCGGTGGCCCACACGCTGGCAGCCGTGGTCAGACCCTGGATGCGCCCTTCTCCGCTGCTCTTCAGCACCGCGCCGGCGCCCAGGAAACCGATGCCGGAGATGATGCCGGCCACGACCCGGCTGAGGCCTTCATCAGACATGCCCGCTTCCGCGGGTACCAGCACGAAGAGTGCGGCGCCCAGAGCCACCAGCATGTGGGTGCGCAGGCCGGCGTAAGCATCGCGCCGCTCGCGATCCCAGCCGATGGCGGCCCCGAGCACAAGCGCCACGCCCATGCGCAACACCAGACGCGTGAGCTGTTCAGGGTCGAGCAGGGCGGAAAACTCCGTCTGTACGGTCGATACGACGGCATCGGCGAAGCGGCTCAAAACAGCACTTTCGAAATCATGAACTCGATGCGGAGCAAGCGGCCTACCCAACGGCAGCCCGTCTTCGAGGCGGCATCAGGGCTGAGCGGGGGAAACCAGATCCTGCGTCTCGGCAGCCCTGCAGCGTGGTCAGGCCGGGGCCGACCTCATGAAGCGTGGGTGCCGAGCTCGCTGATGTCAGGGCCGTTGGGCCAGACCCTCCCACGTGGCCCGCCCGGGCTGTGGCCATGCGCTTGCCGATACGCTGTCGGCCCATGGACAAGCTGCTGTGGGTGTTGCTGCCGATCGCGCTGGCGGGGGCGCTGGCCGGTGTGCTGGCATGGCGCGGACGCCTGCCCTCTCGGGCGGTGCTGAACGTCTGGTTCAGCCTGCTGCTGCTGGTCTACCTGCTGGTCACCGCGAGCCTGGGCATCTTCTGGGTGGCCAATCAGCACCTGCCGGTGTTCGACTGGCATTACCTGTTCGGCTATGCCCTGCTCTTGCTGCTGGTGGTGCATCTGGGCTTCAACCTGCGCATGGTGCTGTTCCATTTGCGACGCAAGCCGGACGCGGCCCAGGCGGCGCCCACGGCAGGCGGGCGCAGGCCCTTTCTGGGCGCCTTCGGTGCATTCGGCGTGCTGGGCATGGGTGCGGCTGCCGGGCTTGGATACTTCATCGGGCTGCGTCATGGCCGCACGGAACTGCGCATCGAAGCCAGCACGGGCCCGGGCGCCGACACGGCGCTGGCCGTCGTCGAGCAGTTCCACGACTTTTCGAGTCACACGCGGGGTGGCGTTCTCAGGCGCGCGCCAGGCGCAGACTGGGGCGACCCGCCACCGCCCTTCAAGCCACCGGGCACGGGGCGGCGTCTGGCCTTGCCCGAAGCGCGCAAGGCGCTTGTGCCTGCCACCGCGCAGGCCTGGGGCGCGGCCGCGTTGGCCGACATGCTGTGGCACACCGCCGGCGTCAGCGCCCGCAGCGGCGGCGTTCGTTTCCGCACCTCGCCTTCGTCGGGCGCGCTCTTCGCCACCGAGCTGTACGTGCTGACGCTGGACGTGCCGGGCGTGGCTGCCGGCGTGTGGCACTACGACGTGCCCGGGCAGGCGCTGCAGCAGGTAGGCGCCGCCCCGCTGGGGGGCGGTCTGCCCGGCACCGGCGCGCTGCCACCGGACACCCGGGCAGTGATCGTGGCCACGGCCCTCTTTCGTCGCAGCGGCCACAAGTACCGCGACCGCACCTACCGCTACGTTCTGGGCGACCTGGGCCACGCGCTGGAAAACCTGCGCGTGGTGGCGCAGCACACGGGCGCCACGGCCACGCTGCTGCAGGCCTTTGACGAAGCACGCATCGCGGCTGCGCTGGGCATCGACGAGCAGGAAGAAGGCGTGCTGGCGCTGATGCTGCTGCAGGGCCCGGCGGCGCAGGCGTTGCCGCCGCTGGCCGCAGCGCCCTGGCAACCCCCGGCGCTGGTCGGGGCGCAGGCCGCCATGCTGGGCATCACCGAAGCCATCCACCGGGCCACCTCGCTGCGCGCCGCCGCGCTGCCGCCGGCCGGCTACACGGTGCCCAAGTCCGCGCCCGAGACGCCGCTGGCGACGTCGCTCTTTCCACTTTCGCCACTTTCGCCACTTTCTCCGCTTTCTCCGCTTTCTCCACCTTCGCCCTTGACGGCAAATTCACCGCTGCCACCGCGCGACAGCGAGTTCGTCGACCCCCTGGCGCTGATCGCCAGCCGGCGATCGGTGCGCCGCTACAGCCCTGCGCCGCTGGCGCTGGCAGACCTGGCCGCCGTGCTGGCGGCCATGGCCAGGCCGGGGCCGCTGCTGTCGGGCGCCGTGCGCATCGACGTGGTGGCCCTCCGTGTCGCCGGGCTCGAGGCCGGTGCCTGGCGCTACCACGCCAGAGCCCATGCGCTGGAACGACGCGTGCGCCACGGCGACGACCTGCGTCGCCGCGCCCGCGCT
>JBBSCV010000054.1:0-14841 GCA_038249925.1 Burkholderiales bacterium | reverse complement strand
TTCCACAAGCTGAGCCAGTGGCTGAGCTACTCGCTGCTGGAGCCGCTGCAGTGGGCCGGCGTCACAGTGACGGGCCTGGACGCATTGACCGGCCTGCCCGAATACCGCAACGGCGGCCTGCTGCTGGACGGCGGCGTGATCGTGCCGCGCGACCCACGCGCACTCGGCAGGCAGTGGAAACCGCAGGACGACTTCATCATCGAGTGGCGCGCGCTCACGGTGGCCCTGCTGGACGAACTGGCGGTGCTGGTGCGCGTCCGCCTGGGCAAGACCGCCGAAGAAATGCCGCTGGCCTGCGTGCTGGAAGGCGGCACATGGGCCGCAGGCCGCGAGATTGCCAGGGAACTGCGCCCCGACGGTGCACCCCCGCTGAAGATAGAAAGCGACGGCACGCTTTTCTGAAGGCACTCTTCTTGCGCCCAGCCCGGCGGGTACGGGGCAGCGCTTGGCACGGCCCGCGCGTTGCCTTAGCGTTGGGGCATGAACACACCCGCTCCTGTCAACGTCATCAGCCATCCGCTGGTGCAACACAAGCTGACGCTGCTGCGTCGCAAAGACCTCTCGACCAGCAGCTTTCGCCGCCTGCTGCATGAAATCAGCATGCTGATGGCCTACGAGGTCACGCGCGACATGCCCACGCAGTTGATCGAGATCGAAACCCCGATGGAGACCATGCAGTCTCCCGTGATCGAAGGCCGCAAGACGGTGTTCGTGGTGGTAATGCGCGCCGGCAGCGGGTTTCTCGACGGCATGCTGGAAGTGGTGCCGGGCGCACGCGTCGGCCACATCGGCCTGTACCGCGACCCGAAAACTCTCGTCGCGGTGGAGTACTACTTCAAGATGCCGCACGACATGCACGAACGCGACGCCGTCGTGCTGGACCCGATGCTGGCCACCGGCAATTCGGCCGTCGCGGCGGTGGACCGGCTGAAGGAAACGCAGCCGAAGTCGATACGGTTCGTGAGCCTGGTCGCCGCGCCCGAGGGCATCGACAACATGCGCCGCCACCACCCCGACGTGCCCATCTACACCGCAGCCATCGACCGCGAACTGAACAGCCACGGCTACATCGTGCCGGGGCTGGGTGACGCGGGCGACCGGCTCTTCGGTACGAAATGAAGCCCCCAAGCTCGCTGGCGCTCGCTGCCCCCCGAGGGGGATGTCCGCCAGCGGCCCGGCCGAGCCGGTTCCGCGGCGGGAAGCTTGGTCGGGCGCTTCAGCGGCTGTAGGGGTCGGCGTAGCCCAGCGCCACAAGCAATTCGCTTTCTCGCGACTCCATCACCACCGCCTCGTCCTCGGCCTCGTGGTCGTAGCCCTGCGCGTGCAGCGCACCGTGCACGAGCAGGTGCGCGTAATGCGCCTGCAGCGTGAGGCCTTGTGCTTGCGCCTCTGCGGCCACCACGGGCGCGCACAGCACGAGGTCGGCTACGACCTCGGGTTCGTGCGCGTAGTCGAAGGTCAGCACGTTGGTGGCGTAGTCTTTGCCGCGGTAGTCGCGGTTCAGCATGCGGCCTTCTGCGGCACCGACGATGCGCACGGTGATCTGCCCGGGCACCTCCAGCGCGGCACGCAGCCACTTCGCCACGCGGTGGCGCGGCAGTTCCGCGCGGTGGCTGGCGTCGGCGAACTGCAGCGACAGTTGCAGCGCAGGCTGCACGGCTTGCCTCGCCGCTGCATTCGCTGCGGGGTTCACCGTTCGCTTTCTTCGCTGCGGTTGCGCTCGTAGGCCTCGACGATGCGCGCGACGAGCGGGTGCCGCACCACATCGCCGGCGGTGAATTCGGTGATTGCGATGCCGTCCACGCCGCGCAGCACGCGGTGCGCGTCGATGAGGCCGCTGGCCGTGTGCTTGGGCAGGTCGATCTGGCTGACATCACCCGTCACCACGCACTTGCTGCCGAAGCCCAGGCGCGTGAGGAACATCTTCATCTGCTCGCGCGTGGTGTTCTGCGCCTCGTCGAGGATGACGAAGGCGTGGTTCAGCGTGCGCCCGCGCATGAAGGCCAGCGGCGCGATCTCGATCAGGCCTTTCTCGAAGGCCTTCGCGACACGATCGAAACCCATCAGGTCGTAAAGCGCGTCGTACAGCGGGCGCAGATAGGGGTCGACCTTCTGCGCCAGATCACCTGGCAGAAAGCCCAGGCGCTCGCCGGCTTCCACCGCCGGGCGTGTGAGCACGATGCGCTGCACGCCGTGGCGTTCCAGTGCGTCCACCGCGCAGGCCACGGCCAGGAAGGTCTTGCCGGTGCCAGCGGGGCCGATGCCGAAGGTGATGTCGCTGGCCAGCATCTGCTGCAGATACTGCACCTGGTTCGGCGTGCGCCCGCGCAGGTCGGTGTGGCGGGTGTGCAGCACCACGTCGGCGTCGGCATCGCTGCCTGCCAGCACCGTGGGCGCCTGCGGCCCGCCGGGCACGGTGGCGGCGTACTTCATCAGCGCCAGCTGCAGCGCACGTTCGCCGATGGGCGCAGCAGCCACCGCGTACAGCGCGTCGAGCAACCGAACGCAGCGCTCGACACCGTCGCGCGGGCCGTCGATGCGAAAACTGGCGTCACGCCGCGCCAGCGTCACACCCAAAGCGCCCTCTATCGTGCGCAGGTGGGCGTCCAGGGGGCCGCAGAGGTGGGCGAGGCGGCGGTTGTCGGCGTTGTCGAAACTGTGGCGTCTGATCACGGGATGGGCTGTCCTGCCACGATGGGCATTTGCGCACGGGACGTGCATTGTCTCAGCGCTGGCAAACGGGTTGCCCAGGCCGCACCGCAGAACTGGCATGCAGAATCGGCGCGCCATGCTCCTGCCCTTCTTTCCGCGGCACCCGCGACCCTGCAACCCGTTGCGCGCGCCGCTGCCGTGGCTGTTGCTGGCTGTGTTGCTGGCTATGCTGCTGGCCATGTTGATGGCGTTCGGGCTGGCCAGCGCGCAGGCCGCGGGCGCGTCCAAGCCCTCGTCATCTCTGCTGGTGCTGGACACCGCCTTGCGCGCCCATGGTGCGGGTGCCGGCTTCCCCACCGCCGCGCCGGCCACCACCGTGTCCTTGCCCGACGAGTGGGCGTACACACGCGGCGGCCAGGGCGGCCCGACGTGGTACCGCGTCGAACTGCCACGCGCAGGCTCGCCCGAAGACGACGGCCTGTATGCGCTGTTCATCGAACATGTGTGCAGCAACCTGGAGGTCTACGTCAACGGCGAACGCGTGCACAGCGGCGGGCGCATGAGCCCGCCTTACACGAACAACTGCAACCACCCGCAGCTGGTGTCGCTGCCCTCGGTGATGCTGAACCGCGACAGCAACACGCTGGACATCAAGGTCGTCGGCCACGGGCTGGCCGAAGTGGGTTCGCGCCAGCGCGCCGGCGCCTTGTCGGCCCTGGTGGTGGGCCCGCAGTCTGAACTGGCTGCGTACCACGCCCGCCTGACGGCCTTGCAGGTCATCGCGCCGCAGGCCGTGGGCGCGACGCTGCTGCTGATGGGCGGCTTCATGTTCGTGCTGGGCTTCATGAACCGGCGCGAAAGCCATCTCGCCTACTTCGGTGCGCTCTCGGTCGGCTGGGCCCTGGTGGACATGCGGCTGTGGCTGCGCGACATGCCGCTCGGCCACACCGAGACCGAGTTCCTGGTCTGCGCGATGCTGGGTTTCATCACCTGGGCGGCGGTGCAGTTCCTGCTGCGTTATGCCGGCATGCGCTACAGGCTGGTGGACGTGCTGCTGCCCTTGCAGTGCGCCTTGCTGTCGGTGACGCTGGTGGTGGCGGGGCCGCAGCGCCTGTATACCCTGGCCAGCATCTGGTACGGGGTGCTGGCGCTGGAAGTGATGGCCGCTTCAGCCTGGCATCTGCACCACCAGCACCAGCGCCGACATGTGCGTTCGGTGTGGGTGATGACGGTGCTGCTGGGCCTGACGCTGGTGGCCGGGCTCACCGAGTTCGTGGCGCAATGGACAGGCACACGCCCGCTGGCCGCGCACGTTGCGCAACTGGTGATGCCGGTGGTGTTCGTGCTGGTGGGCCTGCGCCTGGTGCAACAGCAGGGCCGCGCGCTGAGCCATGCCGTGCAAGACAAGGCGGTGCTCGAGCAACGGGTGCGCGAGGCCACGGCCGAGATCGAACGCAACTTCCACCAGATGGCCGAGTTGCGCGTGGAGCAGGTCACCGAGCGTGAGCGCAAGCGCATTGCCGCCGACCTGCACGACGACCTGGGCGCCAAGCTGCTGACCATCGTGCACACCAGCGAGAGCGAGCGCATCAGCACGCTGGCGCGCGAGGCGCTGGAAGAAATGCGGCTGAGCGTGCGCGGGCTGACGGGCCGGCCGGTGCGTCTGGCCGATGCCTTGGGCGATTGGCGCGCCGAAGTCGTGTCGCGTCTTGCACAGGCCGGCATCGAAGGGGAGTGGGAGGCGCCCGAAGACCTGCCGCAAACGCTGAGCGCGCGCGCCTATGTGCAAACCACGCGCATCCTGCGCGAGGCCACCAGCAACATCATCAAGCACAGCGGCGCCACGAATTGCATCGTCACCGCGAGCATCGCAGAAGGCGACTTTCTCTTCGTCGTGCAGGACAACGGCAACGGCATCGCGCCAGACACCAAAGGCAGCCTGGACCGTGGCCACGGCCTTGCCAGCATGAAGAACCGCGCCAAGCAACTGAACGGGCAGTGTCTGGTGGAGTCGGGCCCGGGCTACGGAACCGTGATACGCCTCACGCTTCCTCTGGACACTGCCATCCAACCCTCATGAGGCCTGCCGGCCGGCCGATACCATCGGGATCGACAACGGCCCACACCCCCCCATGAAGACCATATTGCTGCTGGAAGACTTGCCCGAAATCCGTGCATGGATGCGCAAGCTGGTGCTGCAGGTGTTCCCCGGCGCCACCATTTCGGAAAGCGCGCGCGTTCATGACGCGATAGATCTGGTGACGGCGGTGAAATTCGACCTTGCCCTCATCGACCTGGGCCTGCCGGACGGCAGCGGCGTGAACGTGGTGACGAAGCTGCGCGACTGCCAGCCAGAGGCACAAAGCGTGGTCGTCACCATCCACGACGACGACGAGCACCTGTTCCCGGCGCTGCAGGCCGGCGCTTTCGGCTACATCCTGAAAGAGCAGCCGCGCGAGCTCATCACCGAACAGCTGCAGCGCATCAGCCAGGGCGAACCACCGCTCAGCCCGAGCATCGCGCGCCGCGTGATGGCCTACTTCCAGGCCAAGTCGAAGCCGGCCAACCTGGCCAACGCCATGCCGGCGGTGAACCTGACGGACCGTGAAAGCGAAGTGCTGCTGCGCGTGGCCAAGGGCTACACCTTGCCCGAGATCGGGGTGCAACTTGGCCTGTCACGCCACACCATTGCCGACTATGTAAAGCAGATCTACCGCAAGCTCAATGTGAGTTCGCGCGCTGAAGCCGCTCTGGAAGCGCAACGCCTGGGTCTTTTTCGCTGACGGCGCAGCGCAGGTACGCCGCATCGGCGTGCGTGTTCTCTGCTTCCAGCACATGCGCATGTCGCGCAGCCTCTGCCGTCTGGCGCAGGCGGTCATTGACGCCGCGCACGACGTCGTAGCATTCGCAGCTGCGAGCCTGCAGCCCGCGGCGGTCCAGCACTTCGACGCTGCCGCGGCCGTAGCGGATCAGGCCGGCCTTCTGCAGCTTCAACGCGGCAATCGTCACCCCTTCGCGGCGCACGCCCAGCAGCTGCGAGATGCGCTCCTGCGTCACGGCCATCGGCGCGCCGGGGCGGTGGTCCAGATGCAGCAGCAGCCAGCGGCACAGCTGCTGTTCGAGGTAGTGGTGGCGGCTGCAGGCAGAGGTCTGCGCCAGTTGGGCGAACAAGGCCTGCGTGTAGGACAGCAGCGCACGCATCAGCGGTGCTGACTGCTGCGCGGCCTGGCGGATGACTGCGGCCGGCATCCTCCAGGCGTGGCCACTGCCTTGCACGGTTGCGCCGCTGATCGATCGGCCGTGCCCCATGTAGGCGCAGATGCCCACCATGCCCTCGCGCCCGACGACGGCAACTTCGGCCGCGTCCCCGCTTTGCATCGTCGAAGTCAACGAAACGACGGCGGAGGTCGGGAAGTAAACATGGCGAACCTCGAGCCCCGCCTCGTACAGCGTGGCACCGGCGCGCAGTTGCACATCTTCGAAACCAGCGCGCAGCGCTTGCAAATCCTCGAACGGCAGTTCAGAAAGCAACTGGTTCTGCAGGGGCGTCGCTGGCAAGGAATGAGGAATGTTCAGCATGGCGTACTCCTGGATGCGATGCTGCATGCTGTCGCCCGGGCCTGGCGCTGTCGGCCGGACGTCAGGCTCACGCGGTGTCAGTGCCGGCCTACAGCGCTGCGCCACGCACGACGCGGGCACGCGCCGCCCGCTGTGTCTAACGCGACCGCGTAGCGTCCAGCAGGCGCGCGGCCTGTTGCAGTTCCGGCGTGGCAAGCAGCTCTGTCGTCCCCGGGTCGGGCGTTTCCAGCCCCATTTTCAACGACCGTCGCAGCAGTTGCACCGCGCGTTGCAAGTCGCGCGGCACGCCAAGCCCATCGACGTGCAAACGTGCCAGCGCATCGAGGCCGAAGTAGTTGTCGGCCTGAGCCGATTTGCGGACGTATTCCACGCCGGAAGCCAGGTCCGGCTTCAGCATCTGGCCCTGGATCAAGACCATGCCGTACTGGCCTTGCGCGAGACCGTCGCCGAGGTCGGCTGCCCGCTTCAGCATGGCCAGGCCTTCGCTGGCAGACGGCTTCAAGCCCGCCAGGCCATTGAAGTGATAGCCGGCCAGGTTGCGCGTGGCGCCGGCATGCTGCAGTGCCACTGCCTTGCGCAGCCACTGAAGGGAAAGCGCCGGGTCGGGTCGCAGACCGCCGCCGCCTTCCAGCAGGTAGCCGGACAGGTCTTTCATCGAATCGGCGTCGCCTTGTTCGGCGGCCGCCTGCAACCAGCGCACGCGCAGCATGTCATCGGCCGGCACGCGCATGTGGCCCGCGTACAAGTTGGCCAATGCGGCCTGCGCGCCCCATTCGCCTTGCTCAGCGGCCGGCACCAAGTGCTTGAGCAGAGGTCTGGCGTCATAGCCCTGTCGGCCCGCGTTCTTCACCAGTTGCAGCAGGCCGTAACGCATCTGCGCGAAGGGGTCGCTCTTCTCGGCGGCCATCAAAAGCCAGCGTTCGCCTTCTGATTCGGAGACAGCACCGCCCAAGCCACGCTCGAGGAAGTAGCCGAACATGCCCTGCGCTTCGCCATGCCCACGGCGCGCAGCCACTTCGAACCAGCGCCGGGCCTGGATGTCGTCGCGCGGCAACAGATAACCCGCATACAGCATGCGGCCCAGGCGCGTCTGGGAGCTCGCGACGCCGGCCGCCGCCTCCATCATCACGAGCGCGGCTTCGGGTGGCACGTCGGTGGGCACGACGACGTTGATGGCGTCCGGGTTGTGGTTGCGCCGCGGCATGTCGGCCGCATCGTCTTCCGCCATCTTGCTGGGCTGGCTGCTCAGCCTGCTGCGCGCACCGGCAGTTGATGTGCCGGTGGCCATGTTGTTGCGCGACCGCTGCGCGTCGGCAGCGAGCTCGGCCTGCCGGCGGGCTGCCCGGTCTGCAGATGCCCGGTCGGCGCGCGCGCTGTCGTCGCGCATGCGTTGCATGGCGCGTTGCCGGTTGGCTTCGTCGTTGGCGGCGTTCCATGCGGCTTGCGCAGACTGCGCCAGCAGGCACACGGCCAGCAAGACCCACACCGGCCTCATGACGCAGGCGACCAGCCGATGCCCAGGAAGTTGATGTTGTTCTTGCGCGCCTGGCCTTCGGTGTTCTTCAGCCGCGCCTTGGCTTCGTCCATCGTCGCGTCCCAGTTGCAGCTGATGCGCAACTTGGGGGGTGCGGGGTCGTAACCACCGGCCTTGTCCAGACCCTTGGCAGCGGCGAATTCCGCACCGTCCGTGCCTTGCTGCGCGCCCTTGTCGCGCTGGAAGATGCTGCTGGCAAACACCTTGCGCGACGTGTCGTTCAACACCACGCAGTACGAATAGCCAGATTCGGCTGCCAAAACGGGCATGACAGGCGCAGCGAATGCCGCCAGCGCGGCGAAGGACAGGAGCAGGTTTGTATTCATCGGAGGTCCAGGTTGAAGGGATGACGGAAGACGACGCAGCAAGCATCGCCTTACCCTCATGCGCAGCGCCCGACCTCGAAACGGCTCATTCGAGCAAGAACATCCGGCGTGAACTCGGTGCCGGTGCGATAGCCGCAGCTTCAGCGCTCTCTGAACGCTTCCTGCGACTTCAGCATCGGCCGCAGCACGAAGGCCAGCACGCTGCGCTGGCCGGTGCGAATTTCCACCGTGCCCGTCATGCCCGGCAGCACCGACAGCGGCTTGCCCGCCTTCTGCAGGCCGCTGGGGTCGGCGCGCACCATCGCGCGGTACCAGGTGCCTTCGGGCGTGGCGGCCTTGTCGGGGTCGCCCATGGCGTCGGGGCTGATCGAGACCACCGTGCCTTCCAGCGAGCCGTAGATCGTGTACTCGTAGGCGCTGAGCTTGACGCGCACCTCCTGGCCGGTGCGCACGAAGCCGATGTCGGCCGGCTTCACACGGGCTTCGACCAACACGCGCGGGCCCAGCGGCAGGATCTCCATCACGGGCGCGCCGGCTTGCACCACACCGCCCACGGTGTTGGCGCGGATGGTCTTCACGACGCCGTTGACCGGGCTCAGCAGCGTGGTGCGGCGCAGCGCGTCGTCGCGCACCACCATCTGCTCTTCCAGCAGCGCCAGTTCATTGCGCACGCGCACCATCTCGCCAGCAGCTTCCTGGCGAAAGCGGTTGATGCGTTCCTGGGTCTGCAACTGCAGGTCGTTGAGCTGGCGACGCACGCGCATCACCTCCACCTCGCTCATGAGGCCGCGCGACGACATGGTCTGCGCCATGTTGAGTTCACGCTGCAGCAACGCGGCGCTGTGGCCGGTGGTTTCCACCGCCTCGTTCAGCGCCCTTTGCCGCGCCTCGTTGCTTTCGATCTCGGCCGCGGCCACGGCCTCAGGGATGCCGTCGGGAAAGCTCAACGCCTTGCCGGTGGCTTCAGCCTGCAGGCGCGCCAGCGTGCCCAGCAGCGCCAGCTTCTTCGCCGTGCCCTCGGCTTGTTGTGACTCGAACCGCGTGGGGTCCAGCATCGCCAGCGCCTGACCTTCGGTGACTTGCTGGCCTTCACGCACCAGCATTTCACGCAGGATGCCGCCTTCCAGGCTGGCGATCACCTGCTCTTTGCCATCCGGCACGACCCGGCCGTTGGCCTTGGCCACGATGTCCACCTGCGAGAAACCGGCCCAGGCCACGGCCATCGCAATGGCGGCCAGCAGCAGGTAGACGGCCCACATCGCGGCAGGCGCCGGGTCCAGCAGGTAGGCCGACTGCACGGCGCCGATGTAGGGCACATCGCCGCGCTGCAGCTCGGGGGTTTTCTTGCGGTCTGAGAAGACGCCCATTCACGCCGCCTTCATGGCGAAGTACTCATACCGAAGCCTCGCGCTCCACCGGGCGTGCCGTCGGGTGCATGTGCAGGTTGCTGGGCGCAGCACCTGCCAGCTGCGGCGCCGCCGCCGGGCGCTGGCCGCTCAGCGCCGCCAGCACCTGGGCCTTGGGGCCGTCCATGACCAGCCGGCCGGCGTCGATGACGAGCACACGGTCCACCAGTTCCAGCACCGCCGGGCGGTGCGTCACCATCAGCAGCGTGCATTCGCCGCCGGCCTCCTTCAGCTGGCGCAGGAAGAGGGCTTCGCTCTGCGCGTCCATGCTGCTGGTGGGTTCGTCCATCAGCAGAATCTTCGGTTGCGTGACCAGGCAGCGCGCCAGCGCCACCAGCTGGCGCTGGCCGCCCGAAAGCAGCGCGCCGGCTTCGCCCACCGGCAACTCCCAACCCTGCGGGTGCGACTGCACCAGGCGGTCCAGCCCTGTGAGGCGGGCCACGTCGGCCAGCCGTGCGGGGTCGGCGGTGGGGCGGTCGAGCAGCACGTTTTCGCGCAGCGAGCCGTGGAAGAGGCGCGGGTCTTGCGAGACGAAACCCACGCGCGCGCGGAAGTCAGCGGGGTCGATCTGGCGCAGGTCGATGCCGTCGACATCGACATAGCCTTCGGTGGGCTGGTACAGCCCGGCCAGCAGGCGCAGCACCGTGCTCTTGCCGCTGCCGATGCGCCCGAGGATGGCCACACGCTCACCCGGCTCGAACTTCAGCGTCACGCCCTTCAACACCTGCGGGCCAACGCCTGCGGCCACCGCGCCGGGCACGCTGGCCGGTGCCGGGTAGGCAAAGCCCACCTCGTGCAGGCCGATGCGGCCGCTGAGCTCGCGCCGCGGCACATAGGTCTTGCCGGCTTCGCGTTCCACGGGCTTCTGCATCACGCTGTTCAGCGCCAGCATCGCTGCGCGCGCGCCCTGGTAGCGCGTGGCCAGGCTCGTGATGCTGGCCAGCGGCGCCACCGCGCGTGAAGCCAGCATCACGGCGCCGAAGAGTGCACCGCCGCTGATGACCCGGGCCTCGATCAGGTAGACGCCCCAGACCAGCATCACCATCGTCACGAGCTGTTGAGAGACCGACGAGAGGTTCATCGTCCAGCTGGTGATGGTGCGTGACTTCAGCGCCGCCGCCGCCGCGCCGGCCGTGGCCTCTTCATAGCGGCGCAGGAAACGGCCCTGGGCGCCGGCCGCCTTCAGGTCCTCCAGGCCATCCACGGCTTCCACCAGCACGCCGTGCAGGTCGGACTGCTGCTGCATGTTGCTGCTCATCGCGCGGCGAAGCGAACCCTGGATGACCAACGACACCGCCAGCAGGATGGGAATGGCGATCACCAGCACCCAGCCCAGCGGCCCGCCGATGACGAACACCATGGCCACGAAGATGAAGATGAAGGGCAAGTCGGAAACCGCACTCAGCGTGGCGGACGCGAAGAAGTCGCGCATCATTTCCACCTGCGCCAGGATGTGGGCGTAGGCGCCGGCCGAAGCGGGTCGGTGTTCCATGCGCAGCGCCAGCGTCTGGCGGAAGAGCAGGCTGCCGACGATCAAGTCGGCCTTGCGGCCGGCCATGTCGATGAGATAGGCACGCAGTTGGCGCGCCATCATGTCGAAGCACAGCGCAATGCCGCAGCCGGCCGCAATGGCCCACAGCGTGACATAGGCCTGGTGCGGTATGACCTTGTCGTAGATGACGCTCGTGGACAGGCTCGTGACCAGCATCAGCACGTTGCTGAGCATGGCTGCGATGAGCGCGCCGCGGTAGTAGGGCACGAAGCGGCGCAGCGTGCCCCACAGCCAGTGGCTGCCGGCGTCGCGCATGGCATCGCTCGCCAACGGCGCCTGGCCGGCCGCAGTGGCTGAAGACGCCGCCATCTGCGGCACCGGCGTGCACACCAGCGCGATGCCGGTGTACTCGGCCTGCAACTCGGCTTCGCTGGCGGTGCAGGCGTGGTGCTGGCGGCCCGGCATCACGATGTCGTACTGGGCGCCGTCTTCATGGCGCGCGACCACGATGCAGGCGTCACCGCCGTTCAGCAGCAGCACGGCGGGCAGCAGCAGTTCGTGCAGCTCGGCCACCGGGCGCTGCAACAGGCCGGCACTGTAGCCGGCCTCGCGCAGCGCACGCACGGCTTCGTCCGGGCCCACGCGGCCGGCCAGCGGCTGGCTGGACAACAGCGATTCAGCCGTGCGCTCGCGCCCATGGTGGTGCGTCAACCACGACAGCGCATGCGCCAGGGCGTCGTCGTCCAGGCTCGGGCTGGGCTCGTCCACGTCCACGTTCACTGGGCTGCTTCAGGGCATCTGCGTGAGGGGCTTCAACCGCCCCTTGCCGCCAGCGCCAGGCGCTCGAACTCGGCTTCGATGTCGCGCACGATTTGCGGCAGGTCGAAGAGCGGGCTGCTGCGGCCGTGTTCGCTCAAGTACCTGCGTATCGACACCACACGCGCCGGGTGGCGGCCCAGCGTGACGGCGAGCTTCTCGTAGTCGGCCAGGCTCTCGGTGACGAGTTCGGGCAGGCCGATGGCGTTCAGCAGGCTGCCGGCCATGCGGCTGATGTAGGTGCGGCCGGCGCGCGTGACCATCGGCGTGCCCATCCACAGCGCGTCGCTGGCGGTGGTGCCGGCGTTGAAGGGGTAGGTGTCCAGCATCAGGTCGATCAGCTGGAAGCGCGCCAGGTACTCGGCCGGGCTCACGCGCGGCGCGAAGTGCAGGCGCTCGGGCGCGATGCCTTGTGCCGTGGCGGCCGCCTGCATGTTGGCGCGTGCGGTGTCGTTGTCGGCCAGCAGCCACAGGATGCTGTTCGGCACCTGGCCCAGGATGCGCATCCAGGCCCCGAACATCTCCGGCGTGAACTTGTGGTTGTTGTTGAAGCTGCCGAAGACAAAGGTGTCTTCCGGCAGGCCGTACTGGGCGCGTGTGGGCAGGGCCGCCACTTCGCGCTGGCGGTCACTGACCTGGTAGCAGTGCGGCAGGTAGATGGGCTGCTCGGTGCAGTAAGGCAGCAGACCGGGCGGCATCACGAAACGGTCGGCCAGCATCCAGTCCACACCCGGCAGCGCGCTGGTGCCGGGCAGGCCCAGGTAGCTCACCTGCACGGGTGCTGCGCGGTGGCCCAGGATGGCCGGGCGCGCGCCGGCCGTCAGGCCTTGCAGGTCCACCAGCACGTCGATGCCGGCCTGCGCGATGAGCCGCGCCGCGGTGGTGTCGTCCACGCCGGCCAGGCGCACGTGGTGGTCCATGGCTTTCAGGATGCGCTGGCGTTGACGCTGGAAGACGGGCTGCGCCGACTCCGGCGTCCAGCAGAAAGCCCAGATCTCGAACCGGCTGCGGTCGTGCAGCTCGAAGAGCTCGGGCGTCAGCAGGCCGACGGCGTGCATGTGCAGGTCGCCACTGAGGTAGCCGATGCGGATCTTGCCGCTGCGCGGTGGCGTCTGCGTGTGCAACGCCACCGGCGGCGGCTTGGGCACCTTGTCGTTGACGAAGCGCACGCTGCTCAGCAGTTGCAGCGCGGGGTCGTCACTCAGGCCCATCGTCGCCAGCAGCGAGGTGCCCATCAGCAGCTGGTTGGGCGTGACCTCGCCTACCGGCAGGTAGTGCGGCCAGGCGCACTGTTTCTGGCGGATGTGCACGTAGTGCTGGATGACATCGTTCTGCGCGGCCTTGACCTCGAGGCTGCGGCGCATCAGCGCCTCGGCCTCGGGGTAGCGGCGCTGAATCTCCAGCAGGCGCGCGCTGTTGTTCAGCGCGTGCAGCAGGTGCTCGATCGACGGCAGCGGGGCGGCTTCGAAGACGGCACGCCAGCGCGTCAGCGCGGCCTCCACGTCACCGCGGCGCTCGCACAGGTGGCCCAGGTTCAAAAGTGCGGGCGCGAAGCCCGGTTGCACTTCCAGCGCCAGGGTGTAGGCGGCCTCGGCCTGCTCGTTGCGGCCCAGTTGCGAGAGCACCGCGCCCCAGTTGAAGCCGGCGACATGGCGCAGCGGTGAAGTGCTGTTTGCCAGCCAGCCTTCGTAAAGCGCCGCCGCGGCGTCGGCCTGGCCGCCGGCCTGCAGCGTGCTGGCGCGTTCCATCAGTTCCGACAAGGGCATGGCACCGCTGCCCGCGGCCTTGAGCAGCGCGTCTTCAGGGGCAGAGCCTGCCACGGCAGGGGTTGCGGCAGCAGGCAGCGCAGAGGCAAGCACCACTGCGGCAGACGGGTTCAGGGCAAGGCGCGCGTCCATGCGGCTCCTCTTCAAGGGCGTGCTGGCGATGCTAGGCAGCCCTGCCCTTTCCTTGACCCCGATCAGCGGGGTCGTTGCCCGTCTGTTTCCGGCTCTTCCTGCGGTGGCAGGTGTCAGATCAAGGCTTCAGCGCCGAGATGGCGGAAAGAATGGCGGCCTCGAAGGCCTTCTCGCCGATGTCGATGTAGTGGTCTCCGGCGGCGCTGGCCATGAAGTTGCCATAGGCGGCCAGCGCTTCGTCGGGCAGGCCCTGGTAGGCGATGGCGAAACCGGCCAGTGAAATGATCTCGAACGCCTGCGTCAGCTGCGGGCGCTGCTCTTCCAGCGACGCGCGCAATTCAGCCTCGGGCACCTGCTTGGCGGTGGCGTCGAAGCGCATCAGCGCCAACGGCAGCATGGCGCCCATGTTGATGACGATGTCGGCGCTGGCGCGCGGCGCGCGCGTCACTTCCACCAGGCGCAGCAGCAATTGCTGGCGTTGTGGCGAGGCGGCCTGCACCAGCGCCATGCCGCGCTGGGTGCGGGCCTGGATGTCGGCTTCGGCGCGCGCCGTGTCGTCCACCTCGGCCCGGCTGATGCTGCGTGCCACCGGGCTTTCATACCAGCGCAGCAGTTCGGGCAGGTAGGCCACGCGGGTGTTCTCGGCCACCGCGCGCTGCGCCGCGCTGCGGATGCGTTCAGGCGCAAAGGCCAACACCGTGGCAGCCTGCACCTTCTGCTGCACCTCGGCGCTGGGCGGCTTGGGGCCGGCTGCCATGCCCTTCAACAGGCCCTCGCGCATCTGCGTGGCCACCGATTCCAGCTGTTCCCACTGGCCAGAGAGTTTCATCAGGCGCTCGGCCTGTGCGTCGTTCAGCTGCGCGTGGGCAGCACTTGCCATGCCGAGGTTCATCAACACACCGAGCGCCAGCCCGAGACCCAGCCCGAACAGAGGGGCCCGCGCCCTTTTGATCATGGAAATCATCGTTGTCATCGTTGTCGGCTCCCTGTCGCTGCGCGGCACCGTGCCCGCAGCCCGCCCACTTTACGGCCGCGAGCCGCCGCGTCATGCAGCGGGGTTCAAGGCCAGCAGCGTGGCCAGCGTGTCGGCCTCGTGCAGGGGTTTGTCATGACGGATGCGCAACATGCGCGGAAAGCG
>JBBSCV010000053.1:0-15119 GCA_038249925.1 Burkholderiales bacterium | reverse complement strand
TCGGTGCCGCTGACGACGAATTCATGCCCGTGGATGTGCATCGGGTGGTTGGTCATCGTCAGGTTGCCCACACGGATGCGCACGCGGTCGTTCTTGCGCGCCACCAGTGGGCTGATGCCGGGAAAGATGCGGCTGTTCCAGCTCCACAGGTTGAAGTCCAGCATCGTCATGATCTTGGGCGTGGAAGCGCCCGGGTCGATGTCGTAGGCGTTGAGCAGGAAGCAGTAGTCGCGGTCGACGGCGTCGATCAGTGGGTGCTTGCCGTTCTTGTCGAGCCTGGGATGCGTGATCCAGAAACCCATCATCCCCATCGCCATCTGCACCATCTCGTCGGCATGCGGGTGGTACATGAAGGTGCCGGGCCGACGCGCGACGAACTCGTAGACGAAAGTCTTGCCGGGCCGGATGCCGGGCTGGTTCAGCCCCGTCACGCCGTCCATGCCGTTCGGCAGGCGCTGGCCGTGCCAGTGGATGCTGGTGTGTTCGGGCAGCTTGTTGGTGACGAAGATGCGCACGCGGTCGCCTTCGACGACCTCGATCGTCGGCCCCGGGCTCTGACCGTTGTAGCCCCACAGGTGCGCCTTGAAGCCGGGGGTCATCTCGCGCACCACGGGTTCGGCCACCAGGTGGAATTCCTTCACGCCCTGGTTCATGCGCCAGGGCAGGGTCCAGCCGTTCAGCGTGACGACGGGGTTGTAGGGCCGCCCGGTGTTGGGCAGCAGCGGCGGCATGGTGTCGGGCTTGTCCTGCATCACCGGTTCGGGCAGCGCGGCCATGGCGACTTTGCTGACGGTGGCCGCAGAGACGGCAGCCGCGATCGCACTGGCGCCGCCGAGAAAATTGCGTCTGGAAGACATGTTGTTGTCCTGGGTTCTGTCAGTCGTGTGTTTCATGAGGTTCAGTGCCCCGGCCCACCGGCATCCCCGCCGGCCATGGCAGGGCCTGCGGGGGCGGCCAGGCTGGGCTGGCCGATGAGCGCCAGCTCCAGGTCGGCCTGCGCGATCCAGAAGTCGCGCAGCGATTCGATGTAGCTGTTGACGCTGGCGATCTGCAGCCGTGCGTCGGCCAGCAGTTCGAACACGCCGATCAGCATGCCGTTGTAGCGAAGCACGTTCTCTTCCTGGATCAGCTTGCGCAGCGGCACCAGTTCGTCGCGCTGGTGCAGCGCGATGTCGTAGGCCGAGCGGTAGGCGCCGTAGGCCTCGCGCACTTCGGAACGCGCGTTGATCGCGGTCTGCGCGGCGCGGTCCACCGCCTGCATGTAGACGGCCTCGGCCCGTGCCACGCGGGCGCCACCCCAGTCGAACAACGGCAGCTCGACACCGATTTCCCAGCCGCGTTGGGTTGGCGCCTCGTTCGAAGTGTTGTAGGCATAGCCGACCTCGAGCACGTTGATGAAGCGCGTGGTCTGGGTCAGTCCCAGGTTTTTCGCCGTCTGCTCGGCCATCAGCCTGGCGCCCTGCACGTCCAGGCGTTGGGCCATGGCCACGCGCTCGATGTCGGGCCGGTCTTCTGCTGCCTTCGGCAGATCGGGCAAGCGCTCGGGCAGCGTGAACGCGGTCTGTTCGCCCCAGACGCCGAGCAGCCGCGTCAGCCGTTCACGCGCGGACCTTTGCGCCTGTTCTGCGCGCGCCAGGTTCAGGGCGGCATCGGCATAAAACGCCTGCTCTCGCGCGCGCTGCAGCTTGTTGAAGTTGCCGACCTGCTGCATGCGCCGCGCCAGTTCGGCGCTGGCCTCGGCCGCCACATTCACCTGGCGCATGTAGCGCACGGTTTCTTCGGCCGCGAGTGCCTGGTAGTAGGTCTTGCGCGTCTGCGCGGCCAGCGACAGCACGGCCATCGCCACGCGGCCCTGGGTCTGCGCGAAGCGGCGGCCTTCCATCTGCTGAATCAGCGGCATCGCGACCAGTCTTGCCAGGTTGATGTGCAAGCCGCGCTCCAGTTCGACCTCGTCGCCGCGCGTCATGCGTGCGAAGCTGAAGCCGGGGTTGGGCAGGCGGCCGGCCTGCACCAGTTCCGCTTCACCGATGCCGAGTTCTGCGAAGTCGGCCTGCAGGCCACGGTTGTTCAGCAGCGCCACCTGCACGGCGTCGTCGGCCGACAAGGGGCTGGCCAGCAGTTCGCGGGTGCGCTGCGCGAGAGCTTCGCGGTCGCTCGTGGTACGGGCCCAGCGCACGTCCTTGGACAAGCGTTCCCTGGCGGTCTGCTCGACCGTGCCGAACCCGCTGTCTGCGCTGAACGAGGCGCAGCCGCCGAGCACCGCGACCGCAGTGAAAGCGGACACGAATCGCCACGGCCGCAGCCGCTTGCGTACTTCGGGGCTCATTGCTTCACCCCGTTCCCGTGGTGTCCGCCGTGCGGATCCTTGATCGAAGGGGACGAAGGCGAAGTACCAGTGGCCGGATCAGGCGAAGGCGCAGGCTTTGTTGCAGGCGCAGGCGAGGGCTCAGGCGCATTCGCCTCGCGTGCATAGGCGCGCCAGCCGCCGATGCGGCCGACCTGGTCGATGGCTTCACGCCAGGCCATGGGCTCGGGTTCGCTCAGCCGACGGTAGGACGCGAACGTCGATCGATACACCAAAGGCGCCACCGGGGACGTCGCGTCCAGCGGGTCGGCAGCGGGCTTGGGTGGGTGTGTGGGGCGGCTGTCCTGGGCCCAGGCGGTCGCCGTGGCCCAGAGCAACGTGGCCGGCAGCAGCCAGCAGGCGTGATGTCGTTTCATGATTTCCTCGCGTGACGGGTGATGGCCCCGCGCGGGCGTCTGGCCGGGCGGGTCAGTCAACGGTGCCGCGCGCAGCCCGCGTCAGCGATGGCGCGCGGGCCGGGCTGCGGTCAGGCGAGGAGGCGTTTGGGCGGCCGGTCCAGGCTGTCGAGGAAGACATCCGGACAGAACGCAGCCTCGGCCTGCACGGGGGCGACCGAGGGCATGGGCGAGTGCTTCGCCAGGGCCGGGGGCATGTAGGCCAGCAGCGAACAGGCCGCGCTGCAGCACTTGAGCATGTTGTGGCCCGAGTGACAGGGGGGGTCCGTGTCAGGGGCGGCGGGATTGCCGGAGCTGTGGCCAGTTGCCGTGTGCCCAGGCACCTGCTGATGCACCTGCTGATGCATCTGCTGATGCGCCTGCCCGTGCCGATGCCCGTGGACGCCATCCAGCGTCCCGGCTTCGGCTCGTGTCGGCCCGCCGTGCGACACCGTGCTTGTCAGGCCCGTCGCGCCCAGCGGCATGACGACCGCAGCCAATCCCTGCAGCGGAATGGCGATGGCGATGAGCCACAACAACAGGGCCCGGTAGGTCCTTGACATGCTTTGAGCTTAACGCAAGCTGTCATATCGAGCTGAGCGCCGCACCGGGGAACCATCAAGTCCTGTCAATTCGGCGCGCCAGCACGACCGAGGTGTTGGTTCGGGTCACGCCCTCGATGGCGCCGATCTCGTCGAGCAGCTGGTCCAGGCGAGCGGTCGATTCGGCCCGCAGCAGCGCCAGGTAGTCGGAAACGCCGCTGACGCTGCAGAGCTGGCGCAATTCAGGCAGGGCCGCCAGGCGTTGCGTCACCAGTGCGCCGGCCTTGGGTTCGGTGGTGATGCCGACGTAGGCCTCCACGCCGCCTTCGCCTTCTTCCTGGCCCAGCCGCACGGTGTAGCCGACGATGACGCCGCCGCGCTCCAGCCGCGTCAGGCGTGAAAGCACCGTGGTGCGCGCCACGCTCAAGCGGCGTGCCAGGTCGGCCGTGCTGGTGCGGGCATCGGTCTGCAGCAGCGCCAGAAGGCGACGGTCCAGGCTATCGAGGGTTACAGCGTGCGCCATCGGTGCATTGTGCCGGCCGGATTCAGCGCGTCGGTGCACCACAAGGCAACACCAAGCAGCGCAAAGCCTCACCAAACAGCACCAAACAGCACTCGCCAAAGAGCCCCGGCTCTCAGGTTCAGGCGCAAGATTCCGATATGGCAGGCAGAGCACGCATGTGTTCGGCTTGCCTGCCGCAACGAGAAAGACGACGGGGAGTGACGCAGCGCTTCGTACCGAGGGTTCATCATGAAAGTCCGCCAGATCATCATCTTCAGCGGTGAGCAGTTCGAGGTGCCGCAAGGCGTGCAGCGCATCGACCACCGCGCCACCCACGGCTGGCAGTTGCGGTATGGCGGCACCAAGCTGTTTTCCGACCACACGCCTGACGGCAGCGGCGCGGCAGCCTCGCTGCAGCTGGCCACCAAAGAACTGCTGAAGCGCATTGCCAAGCTGCCGGCGCCTTCCCTGCTGCAGCGTGCGCCCAGCGCCAACAAGAGCAACCAGCTGCCGCCGGGCATCACCGGGCCGGTGGTGCGCATGCGCAGCAACAGCCAGACGCGAGACTGCAGCCTGATGGTGCTGATTCCGCGGTTTGGCGACAAGCCGCGCCGGCGCACCATCTACATCGGCACCGAAAACACCTACACCCTCGAGCGCTACGAAAAGGCGCTGGAACGGGCCATCGAGATGCGCCAGGCCGCTGAAGAGGCCTACCAGAAGGCCAGCACGCGAGCCAAGCGCGCCGCCGCGCGTGAGATGAAAGACCAGCTCTTGGCCGCCTGACAGACATCGCAAGGCGCACGGCAAGACATACGGCAAGGCACACGGCAACACACACGACAACACCCTGTTTCGCCGAATCGGCGGATACAGCCGCCAATTCGAAGAAAGCCGACTCTATTTCGACGCATTGCGGCTTTCTTTCGTCAGCGGGCTTGCCTAGACTGCCGGGCAGTTCAGCCCTCCGACGGAAAACACCTCATGCGCATCACCTTGCTCGGCGCCGGCCACATCGGCCACACCATCGCCCACCTGCTGTCCCACAGCGGCGATTACGAAGTCACCGTGGTCGACCGCAGCCCCGAGGCGCTGGCCAAGCTGAAAGGCATGCCGCTTTCCACGCGCGTGGTGGAAACCGCCGACGCGCAAGCCCTGCTGGCGGTCTTGCGCGGCCAGCAAGCCGTCATCAATGCGCTGCCCTACCACCTGGCCACGATGGCCGCCACTGCCGCGCGTGAAGCCGGCTGCCACTACTTCGACCTGACGGAAGACGTGGCCGCCACCCGCGCCATTCAAGAGATGGCCAAGGGTGCCAGCACCGCCTTCATGCCGCAATGCGGGCTCGCGCCGGGTTTCATCGGCATCGTCGCCCACCACCTGGCACAGGGTTTCGACAGCCTGCAGGAAGTGAAGATGCGTGTCGGCGCGCTGCCGGCCTTCCCGACCAACAGCCTGAAATACAACCTGACCTGGAGCGTGGACGGTCTCATCAACGAGTACTGCCACCCGTGCGAGGCCATACGCGGCGGCAAGAGCATCGAGGTGCTGCCGCTCGAGGGCCTGGAGCACTTCAGCCTGGACGGCACCGAATACGAAGCCTTCAACACCAGTGGCGGCCTGGGCACGCTGTGCGAAACCCTGGCCGGCAAGGTGCAGACGCTCGACTACAAGAGCGTGCGCTACCCGGGCCACCGGGCGCTGATGAAGATGCTGCTCGAAGAGCTGCAGCTCAACGAGGACACCGAGACGCTCAAGGCCATCATGCGCAAGAGCATCCCCAGCACCATGCAGGACGTGGTGCTGGTGTTCGTCACCGTCAGCGGCATGAAGAACGGCGCGCTGGTGCAGGAAGTCTTCGCGCGCAAGATCTTCGCCGACCGCAACGGCACGCATCCCTTGAGCGCCATCCAGATCACTACCGCCGCTGGCATCTGTGCTGCGGTGGATCTGTTCCGCGAAGGCCAACTGCCGCAGCGCGGCTTCATCCGCCAGGAACAGGTGGGCTTGCCCGCGTTCCTGGCCAACCGCTTCGGCAGCGCCTATCAGCAAAGCCGCCAGGTCGAGAGCATCGGCTGAGCGGGCGCGTTTGAAGTCGCGCGCAGGCTGCGGCGACACTTGCAGCCATGAAAACCACCGCCAAGACGCCGCAGCGCGGCAAGACCCGCGCGCTGGATGTCGACACCCTGTGGCAGCTGCAGCGCCTGTCCGGCCTGACGCTGGCACCCCACGGCCGCGCTGCCGTCGTTTCGGTGACGACACCGTCGATGGAGCACAACCACACGCGCACGCGGCTGTGGCTGCTGCCCACCGACCGTTGCGCACCGCGCCCGCTGACGAGCTGCGGCGAGCGTGACGGGCAGGCCGCGTGGTCGCCGTCGGGCGACCGCATCGCCTTCGTGGCGCGGCGTGAGCAGGAAGGCAGCAAGGACAGCACGCCGCAGCTCTACACCATCGCGGCCGATGGTGGCGAGGCGCAGCGCCACAGCAGCTTCGGCCCCGGCATCGAATCCTTCAAGTGGCTGCCCGACGGCAAGCGTGTCGTCTTCAGCGCCTGGGTATGGCCGGGTCTGAAGGGTGCGGCGGCGCAGAACAAGGCGCACAAGGCCTTCACCGAACGCAAGGAAAGCGGCTACGCCACCAGCCAGGGCTACTACCGCCACTGGGACCACAACGTGCCGATGGGCCGTGTGCTGCACCTGCTGCTGCTGGACCTGGCCAGCGGCCGCGTGACTGACCTCTTCGAAGGCAGCATGCTGGAGTTGCCGCGCGACGGCGGCGGCAACGACCTCTACGACGTGCACCCCGACGGTCGCCATCTCGCCTTCGTGCACGACCCCGCACCCGAGCCGTTGCAGGCCAACCGCGCGGCCCTGTCCGAGATCGAGCTGCGCACGCGCCGCGTGAGGGCGCTGGTGGACGACGCGGCCTGGGACATCGCCGGCCCGGCGTACAGCCCCGACGGCCGGCAGATTGCCGTGGCGGCTGCGAATGTGGGCCTGAAGCACACCGCGCTGGCGCAGCCGGCAGTGGTGAGCCGGGCCGCGGAAGGCAAAGGAAAAGGCAACGTCAAAGGCAAAGGCAAAGGCAGCCTGCGCGTGCTGGTGCCCGACTGGGACTACGCCATCAACACCCCGCTGCGCTGGGCCGAAGGTGGCGCGGCGTTGCTGTTCACGGCCGAGGACCGCGGCCGCTGCCACCTGTGGCGCTGCGCTCTCGACACCGATACCGTGAGCCCGCTTCACGAAGGGGGCGGGGTGCAGAGCTTCGACATCGCCGGCGATACGCTCGTGGTGTTGGCCGACAGTGCCACCCATCCGGCACGAGTCTCCACGCGAGATCTGGCTGGCCACGCCAGCGCCGAAGCGCTGCGCCTGGAAAGCTTCAACGACGCGCTGCTGGCGGACGTGGCCTTCGGTGAAGTGCGCGAGACCCACGTCACCGGCGCCCTGGGCGAGACAGTGCAGATGTGGCTGGTGTTCCCGTGGGGGTTCGACGCGAAGAAGAAGCACCCCGTCACCCACGTCATCCACGGCGGGCCTTTCGCTGCGGCCGGTGACACCTTCAGCTGGCGCTGGAACCCGCACATCTTCGCGGCTGCCGGGCACGTCATCGCGCAGGTGAACTACCACGGCAGCAGCGGCTTCGGCTTCAAGTTCCGCGAGAGCCTCATCGGCAGGCAGGGTGAACTCGAACTGCAGGATATCGAAGCCGCCACCGACTGGTTGCTGCAGCAGCGCTGGGCCGACCCGCGACGCGTGTTCGCCACCGGCGGCAGTTACGGCGGCTTTCTGGTGGCGTGGATGAATGGCCACGTGGCAGCAGGGCGTTACCGCGCCTACGTCTGCCATGCCGGTGTGTTCGACCGCGTCGCCACCTTCAGCGCCGACAGCTACAGCAGCCGCCCCAAGGACCTTGGCGCCAAGTACTGGGAAGACCCGGCGCGCGTGGCCGCGCAAAGCCCGCACAACTTCGCCGCCAGTATGGCCACGCCGACGCTGGTGACCCACGGCGCGCAAGACTTTCGCGTGCCCGACTGCAACGGCCTGGCCTACTACAACACCCTGAAAGCCAGGGGCGTGGACGCCCGCCTGCTGTGGTTCCCCGACGAAAACCACTGGGTGCTGAAGCCCCGCAATTCGAAGCTCTGGTATGCCGAGTTCGCAGCCTGGCTGGCCCGCCATGGCGGGCCGTTGAGGAAGAACCGCGCGTGAACCTGCACGCCTTGCCTTTCGACGCCGCCATCGTCGACCTGGACGGCACCATGGTCGACACCGTCGGCGACTTCGAAGTCGCGCTGGCGCGCGCGTTGGCTGACCTCGGCCGGCCGGCAGTAGGCCGAGCCTTCATCGCGCGCACCGTGGGCAAGGGCAGTGAACACCTGATTGCGCGCACGCTGGCCGAAGTGGGCGCGCCGGCCTCCTTGTTCGGCGAAACCTGGCAGCGCTACCAGCACCACTACCTGGCCATCAACGGGCAGTATTCGGCCGTCTACCCCGGGGTGGCTGAAGGCTTGCAGATGCTGCGTGATCTGGGCCTGCGCCTGGCCTGCATCACCAACAAGCCGGATGCCTTTGCGCGGCCGTTGCTGGCGGCCAAGGGCCTCGGCGGCTATTTCGATCACACCTACGGCGGCGATGCATTCGCCCGCAAGAAGCCCCACCCGATGCCCCTGCTGAAGGCCTGCGAGGCCCTCGGGAGCACGCCCGCCCACACGCTGGTGGTGGGCGACTCCAGCAACGACGCCGAAGCCGCGCGCGCTGCCGGTTGCCCGGTGGTGCTGGTGAGCTATGGCTACAACCACGGCGAACCCGTGGCCAGCGCCCGGCCCGACGCCATCGTCGACCGCATCGACCAGATTCCCGCGCTGCTGCGCGCGGCGTGAACTCAGCGGATGCGCCCGCCCCGGGGTGCCGTCGGTTCCTGGCCCATCAGCGCGGCCTTCAGGCCGTCATCGGGCGGGTTCGGGCCCAGCCAGATGCTCAGCAATGCAGTGAAGAATTCAGGCTCGCGCACGGGCTCGCCCTGGGCCTTGCCGTTCACCAGCACCGTGGTGCCCACGCCGGGCACGTAGTCGACCGAGAAACTTTCGCCGGCCAGCAGTTTTTTCTTGGCCGAGAAGATGTCGGCCATGCGCAGCGTGCCGCCGATGGACTTGCTGAAGGTTTCGCGCGGCGCGTTGTCTCGCATGCCGCGCGTGAAAAGCTTGCCCAGTTCGTTGGCGTCGATGTCGCGCAGCATCACCACGTGCAAACGCTTGGGGCCCGGCGCGGCGAACGCGGCCTCGGGCGTGGTGACCGTGGCGCCGAGGTAGAGGCCGGCGGTGTACACCCGCACCACGAACTTGAAGCGCGTGCCGGCGCCATTCAGCGGCAGCGTGCTGCCTGCCACTGATGCCGTCGGGGCATAGCGCACGCCCGAGACCTCGACGCTGCCGGGCAGCGGCGCGGCAGGCAGAGAGTTCGGAGAAGCTACTGATGTCTGGGCATGCAGCACGGGGTGTGCGGCCAGGGCGGCAAGCGCACATGCGGCAAGCAGAGGGCGGCGTTGCATGGAGGGGATGCTCGACTCGGGTCTTGAAGGGGCGGCAGTCTGCCACGCACACCGCTGGCGCAGAGGGCGGCTGCTAGACTGGCCCGATGATGTCCATGGCCTTGCCTACTAATGCCGCATGCCGGCCTGGTTCCAGCGACCGGGAAGCCTGGCCCTGGCGTCGCTCGCACCGCTGCTGCTGCTAGTCGGTTCGCCGGTTGGCATTGTGCTGTGGGCCAGACCCTGGCGTCCGGCCCGAACCCCCAACACCGCCATGCCCCGCCTGCCCAGCAGGCCTGCGGCCCCGTGTGAACAGGTGCGAGAAGTGATCACAGAACTTGAGTTCCAGAGCGTGGCCAGCCAAGGCTACAACCGCATTCCGTTGATCCAGGAAGCCTTTGCTGACCTGGAGACACCGCTTTCGCTCTATTTGAAGCTCGCAGGCAGTGCCAAGCACAGTTTCTTGCTGGAAAGCGTGGTCGGCGGCGAACGCTTCGGCCGCTATTCCTTCATCGGCCTGCCGGCCCGCACGCTGGTGCGGGCCACCGGCTTCGTCACCGAAGTCGTCACCGACGGCCGAGTGGTCGAGACGCACGAAGGCAACCCGCTCGACTTCATCGAGAGCTATCAGCGCCGTTTCCGCCCCGCTTTGCGCCCTGGCCTGCCGCGTTTCTGCGGCGGCCTGGCCGGCTACTTCGGCTACGACGCCGTGCGCTTCATCGAGCCCCGCCTGGCGCGGACGCAAAAACCAGGCGGAATCGGGACACCCGACATCCAGCTGCTGCAGACCGAAGAACTGGCCGTCATCGACAACCTTTCGGGGCGCCTGTACCTCATCGTCTGGGCAGACCCCGGCCGCGCCGAGGCTTACTTCAGCGGCAAACGCCGCTTGAACGAACTGGCCGACAAGCTGCGCTACAGCGTCACCGCGCCGCCCGTGAAGCGTGGCCAGAGCCATCCTGTCGAGCGCGATTGCAAGCAGCCCGACATGGAAGCCATGGTGCTGCGCGCCAAGGACTACATCGCTGCGGGCGACTGCATGCAGGTGGTACTGGGCCAGCGCCTGAAAAAGCGCTACACCGAGAGCCCGCTGAGCCTGTACCGCGCGCTGCGCAGCCTGAACCCTTCGCCCTACATGTATTTCTATGACATGGGCGACTTCCAGATCGTCGGCGCCAGCCCCGAGATCCTGGTGCGACAGGAGCAGACACCGGAAGGCGCCAAGGTCACCATCCGCCCGCTGGCCGGCACACGCCCGCGAGGCGGCACGCCCGACAGCGACAACGTCACCCAAGCCGAGCTGCTGGCCGACCCCAAGGAGCGCGCCGAGCACCTGATGCTCATCGACCTGGCGCGCAACGACATCGGCCGCATCGCGCGCACCGGCAGCGTGAAGGTGACCGAGGCCTTCGCGGTGGAGCGCTACTCGCACGTGATGCACATCGTGAGCAACGTCGAAGGCCTGCTGCGGGAAGGCATCGGCAACATGGACGTGCTGAAAGCCACCTTCCCTGCCGGCACCCTGAGCGGCGCACCCAAGGTGCGGGCCATGGAAATCATCGACGAACTGGAACCCGTGCAGCGCGGCATCTATGGTGGCGCCTGCGGTTACCTCAGTTTCGCGGGCGACATGGACGTGGCCATCGCCATCCGCACCGGCATCGTGAAGGATCAGACGCTCTACGTGCAGGCCGCCGCCGGCGTGGTGGCCGACAGCGTGCCCGAGACAGAGTGGAAGGAGACCGAGCACAAGGCGCGGGCGCTCATTCGGGCAGCAGAACTCGTCGAAGAGGGGTTCTGAGCATGCTGCTGATGATCGACAACTACGACAGCTTCACCTTCAACCTGGTGCAGTACTTCGGCGAGCTCGGGCAGGACGTGCGGGTGTTCCGCAACGACGAGATCACCGTCGAAGGCATCGCCGAGCTGAACCCCGAGCGCCTGGTGCTGTCACCCGGGCCCTGCAGTCCCGCCGAGGCCGGCATCTGCATCGAGGCCATCCGCCACTTCGCCGGCAAGTTGCCGCTGCTGGGCGTGTGCCTGGGCCACCAGGCCATGGGCGCGGCGCTGGGCGGCAAGGTAGTGCGCGCGCAGGTGCAGATGCACGGCAAGGCCAGCACCATCAGCACCGACCAACAAGGTGTCTTCCACGCCCTGCCGGCGCAGTTCAGCGTCATCCGCTATCACTCGTTGGCGGTGGAGCGGGCCAGCTTGCCTGCAGACCTGCTGGTCACCGCTACCAGCGAAGACGGCGAGATCATGGGCCTGCGCCACCGCGGCCTGCCGCTGGAAGGCGTGCAGTTCCACCCCGAGTCCATCCTCAGCGAACACGGCCATGCGATGCTGAAGAACTTTCTGGAGCAAGTGCGGTGACGACGCCTATCGCCCCCATAGACCTGCGCAGCGACACCGTCACGCTGCCCACGGCTGCCATGCGCGCGGCCATGAACGCCGCAGAACTCGGCGACGACGTGTTTGCCGACGACCCCAGCGTCAATGCGCTGCAGGCCAAGGTTGCCACGCTGCTGGGCAAGGAAGCCGCGCTCTTCGTGCCCACCGGCACGCAAAGCAACCTCTGCGGGCTGATGGCGCATTGCGAACGCGGTGACGAATACCTCGTCGGCCAGATGGCGCACACCTACCGCTGGGAAGGCGGCGGCGCAGCGGTGCTCGGCAGCATCCAGCCGCAGCCGCTGCCGCAGCAGGCAGACGGCTCGATCTTGCTGTCGGACATCGAAGCCCACGTCAAGCCCGACGACGCGCACTTCGCCAAGACGCGGCTGCTGGCGCTGGAAAACACCTGGGGCGGCCAGGTGCTGCCGCTCGCCTACGTCGAAGCCGCCACCACCCTCGCGCGGCGCAAGGGCCTGGCCACCCACCTGGACGGTGCACGCCTGTTCAACGCCGTGGTGGCCAGCGGCGTGCCGGCGGCAGAGATTGCCCGCCACTTCGACAGCGTCTCGGTGTGCTTCAGCAAGGGCCTGGGCGCGCCAGTGGGCTCGGCGCTGGTGGGCACGAAGGCGCTCATTGCGCGCGCGCACCGCATCCGCAAGATGCTGGGCGGCGGCATGCGCCAGGCGGGCGTGCTGGCGGCAGCGGCCACATACGCGCTGGACCACCACATCGAGCGCCTGGCCGACGACCACGCCAACGCCCGCGCGCTGGCCGAGGGCCTGGCGGGCCTGCCCGGCGTGACGGTGCAGCCGTCGCAGACGAACATCGTCTTCGTCGACCTTGCGCCTGAAAGGGCAACCGGTGTCGTCGAGCGCCTGCGTGCGGCCGGTGTGCTGTGCACGGGCCTGTATCGCCTGCGTTTCGTGACCCACCTGAACGTCGGCTCGACCGACATTGCCCGCGCGGTCGCCGTGCTGCGGCAGCATCTCTAAACAGCACCTCTAGGCAGCACCTTCAGAGAACAACATGAGCATCAGCAACAACGAAGCGCTGACGCGCGTCATCGACCACCGCGAGATCTTCCACGACGAGATGCTGGCGCTGATGCGCCGCATCATGAGTGGCGAGATGAGCCCGGTGATGATGGCTGCGCTGCTGGTCGGCTTGCGCGTGAAGAAAGAGACCATCGGCGAGATCACCGCCGCAGCACAGGTGATGCGCGAGTTCTCGACCAAGGTCGTGCTGGCCGACCGCCGGCATCTGGTGGACATCGTCGGCACGGGCGGCGACGGTTCGCACACCTTCAACATCAGCACCTGCAGCATGTTCGTGGCGGCGGCCTGCGGTGCGCGTGTCAGCAAACACGGCAACCGCGGTGTCAGCAGCAAGAGCGGCAGTGCCGACGTGCTTGAAGCGATGGGCGTGCCGATGACGCTGTCGCCCGACGCCATTGCACGCTGCATTGCCGACACCGGCATCGGTTTCATGTTCGCGCCCAACCACCACCCGGCGATGAAGAACGTGGCGCCGGTACGGCGTGAGCTCGGTGTGCGCACCATCTTCAACATCCTCGGTCCGTTGACGAACCCGGCCGACGCGCCGCACATCCTGATGGGCGTCTTTCACCCCGACCTGGTGGGCATACAGGTTCGTGCCCTGCAGCGCCTGGGCGCCGAGCATGCGCTGGTGGTCTACGGCCGCGACGGCATGGACGAGGTTTCCCTGGGCGCGGCGACGATGGTGGGCGAATACAAGGACGGCGCCATCCGCGAATACGAAATCCACCCCGAGGATTTCGGCCTGACCATGGCCAGCAGTCGTGCGCTGAAGGTCGAGACGCCCGAGCAGTCGCGTGTGCTGCTGCAGGCGGTGCTGAACAACGAAGAGGGTCCGGCGCGCGACATCGTCATCCTCAACGCCGGCGTGGCGCTGTACGCCGCAGACCTGGTGCCCGGCATCAGCGAAGGCGTGGCCCTGGCGCGTGAGGCCATTGCCTCAGGCAAGGCGCTGACCAAGATGCATCACTTCGTCGCGCGCAGCAAGGAACTGGCGACATGAGCGACATCCTGCGCAGCATCGTCGCCGTCAAGCACGAAGAACTGGCTGCCGCGCGCGCCGTGCGCAGCCTGACCAGCTGGCGCGAAGAGGCGGAGTCGCGGCGCGACGTGCGCGGTTTCGAAGCCGCCCTGCGCGCCAAGGTCAAGGCCGGCGGCGCCGCCGTCATCGCCGAGGTGAAGAAGGCCAGCCCCAGCAAGGGCGTGCTGCGCGAGCACTTCGTGCCTGCGGAAATCGCAGTCAGCTATGCGCGGCACGGTGCGGCCTGTCTGAGCGTGCTTACCGACGAACGCTTCTTTCAGGGCAAGGCAGCCTTCTTGCAGCAGGCGCGCGCCGCCTGCGCTTTGCCGGTGCTGCGCAAGGACTTCATCGTCGACGAGTACCAGGTCGTCGAGGGGCGGGCACTGGGCGCTGACTGCATCCTGCTCATCGCGGCCTGTCTGAGCGACATGCAGATGGGCGACCTGGAAGACGTGGCCTCGGCGCTGGGCATGGGCGTGTTGGTGGAAGTGCATGACGGCGAAGAACTCGAGCGCGCCGAGCGACTGAAGACGCCGCTGCTCGGCATCAACAACCGCAACCTGCGCACCTTCGAGGTCACGCTCGAGACCACGCTGGACCTGCTGCCACGTGTGCCGCCGGGCAAGTTGCTGATCACCGAGTCCGGCATTCTGGCGCGCGCCGATGTGCAGCGTCTGCGTGCCGCCCATGTGCACGGCTTCCTGGTCGGCGAGGCGTTCATGCGCGCGCCCGACCCCGGCGCCGCGCTGGCCGCCTTGTTCGATTGAGCCGGCTGATTGGCCCGACTGAATCGCCCGCTGGACGAGTTGCTGGCTGCCGACTTCGGCAGCTGGCAGCCGCTGCTGCAACTCTGGCGCGCGAGCGCCGCAGGTCAGGCACTGGTAGGCGCGGTGGACGCGCGCGTGGCGGCGGGGGCCACGGTCTACCCGGCACAGGTGTTCCGCGCCCTCGAACTCACGCCCTTGCCGCAGGTGCGGGTACTGATCCTGGGTCAGGACCCGTACCACGGCCCGGGGCAGGCTGAGGGCCTGGCTTTCTCGGTGCCTGCGGGCCAAAGTCCCCCGCCCAGCCTGCGCAACATCTTCAAGGAGCTGCAGCGTGATCTGGGCGTGCCCCAGCCGGCGCAGGGCTCGCTGCTCTCGTGGGCGCGCCAGGGCGTTCTGTTGCTGAACAGCAGCCTGACGGTGGAAGAGGGCCAGGCCGGCAGCCACGCCAAACTGGGTTGGCAGGCACTTACTGACGCCATATGCGTTGCCTTGGCGTGCGACGCAAAGCCGAAGGTTTTCATGTTGTGGGGTGCGCACGCGCAAGGCAAGGCGCCGCTGCTGGCCTAC